>JAAWKD010000015.1 GCA_022797215.1 Clostridia bacterium | reverse complement strand
TGCTTATGATAGCTAGGTTGCACAGAAGATAAGGAGATGGTAAATATGAATAAGGAAAAAATGAAGAAAATTTTAAAAATTATTCTTATAGTTGTATTTATAATTTTTATGTTATTTGTGATAAATACAATTAGAAAACTTATTATCATAAAAGAATTACAAAGAAATGTTAGTCAATATATTTATAGCACAAATTATCATATCAAATCTGTATCAAATGAAGATAATGGAATTGTAATGATCTACAATTCTTATCAAAAAAACGATAAAAAGTTATTTGTAATGGAAAGAGTTGAAAAGGGAAAAACAAATGCCAAAATATCAACATATGATAATGGAAAAGAAAAACACACATTTTGGGAAGCAGAGGACACTAAAAAAGCAAGTTTAGATTCTCATGTTATTATGATGATGAATTTGTATGACTATTTTGGTGGACAATCTAATATGCAATTAATATGTTCTTGCATAGGTTCAAAGGTAGAAAGTGCAGAATATAAGGGAAAACAATGCTATAGAATAGGAAACTTTAGAAGCGGTAATTGGCTAGATGCTGCTTATGGTACTTCAGAAGTCTATATTGAAAAAGACACAGGGCTAGTTTTAAAAATAAATTTTGGAACGATTGGCTCGGAAATAGAGTATGAATTTGGTACAGTACAAGATGAAATCTTTGTAGAACCTGATATTAACCAATATGAATTGACCGAAGATTTATAAAATGAAGTGAACAGATAATTAGTTGATTGGCTAATTGTCTGTTTTTATATTATAATTGTAATTTTTTTAGATTAGCAAGAAGCAGAGGAAATGAAATATAGAGGAATAAATAAGTAATATTTAATGAAATCTTAATTGTTGTTTATTAGAAACTATGTTATTATCATAATGCAATCAAAAAGTAATCTATTCTAAGCTTTAAGTACAATGGAGAACTTTATGAAAAAAGAGTTGTCAATATTTTTAAGTATTTTTACTATCATGGTATGGAGTAAGATTTCTTTTAATAATGCCTTTAGTATTTTTAATATTATATGTTTTAAGAAGTATAAAGTGTAAAATACAAAAAGGTAGAATTGCTTAGAAAGGTATAAAATGAATGGAAAAAATAAAAAGATACATTCCCAGAATTATTATATTAGATACAATTATTTGCTTGTTAATAATAACTATGCTATTCTTTATATTACATTTCTTTAATCTAATGTTTAGACAATGGATATATGTAATGTTTGCAATACTAATTATATTAGGTTTTATTATTGGAACAATGCAACTACTTTTGAAAATAAAAAGAAAAGTTATAAAAATTAGTTCAATACTTATATTTATTATTATATTATTACTATCAAGTCCAATAGTCTATCTTGGTATAGTATTTGGATATATGCCTGAATATATAGTCAAAAGAGATGGAAAAAAATATGTTGCATATGTAAATGGATTCTTAAAAACATATGTATATTACTATGATTATAAAAATCTAATAGTAGTTGGAAATCAAAAGAAAATAGAAGAATATTATGGTAGAGGAGGATTTGACCCCATAAACAATAAGTATGGATATAATTATGAAGTTGTAAGAACAACATATTATGATGAAAGTGGAAATGTGTTATCAATAGATGAAAACAAAATAATTGAATAAATTGTAATAAACAGTTATCCAAGAGATTAGTAATCTAAGTGACAAATTTAGAGTTTGAAAATTAATAGAACCTTAATAATTTTGTATTATACCTTGTGATATAATCAAGTGAAAATAATTTGCAAACTGGAGGACAATATGAAAAGTAAAGATACATCTAAAAAAATAATGATAGTAGTCTGTGTAATATTAGTAACCATTGTACTCTTTTCAAATGTAGCATGGTGTATATTTTATATGAAAGAAAAAAATAACTTGAGACACTCTATTATGCCAGTAACACAAGGCGATTATTATCAAGAACAATTAGCACTAGTAAATAATTATGAGCTATTAAAAAAAGAAATAGGCTCAACTGTTGAATATGAAGAAAAAGCAAAATATATAGCCTCAAATTTAGATAGAATATCTTATCAAGAAAATAATAAAGCGAAGAAAAAAGTTCCTTTTATTAAGCAAAATCCCAATTATCCCAATGGCTGTGAATCAGTAAGTGCTGTTATGTTATTGCAAAGTTATGGAATTGACATAAAAGTAGATGAATTCATAAATAGATATTTAAAGAAAAATGTTATTTATTCAAAAGATGGTGATAGATATGGACCGGATCCAAGAATCACTTATGCAGGAGACCCAAGAAGTGAAACGATGGGATTTGGGGTATTTGAGCCTGGTATTAAATTAACTATTGAAAAAGTATTATATGATAAAACAGAAGAAAAAATAAATTATAATGTTTATGGAAGTGATGATAAAAAAACTTTAGAATATCAAGTAGCCAATAAACTACCACTTGTTATATGGGCTACAACAAATTATGAGCCAGTTGGAGAAATGTGGACATGGAGAAGTTATGATAAAAAATATACCTATACTTATCCTAAAAATAGTCATACCATAGTTGTAACAGGTGTGGATCAAGAATACTACTATGTAAATGACCCTTTACAAGAGAAAGGGAATATTAAAGTTGAAAAGGGAAAATTAGAGAGGAGTTTTGATTCACTTGGAAGGCAAGTTGTAGGAATAGAAATATATGATATAACAGAATTACAAGGAAATATAGAAAATAGATGAATGGAAAGTGAGGTTTTTATGCAATTAATTAAATTAAGAAATGAAGACATAGGAATATTTAAAAAATATATGCAAGAATCATTTCAATTCGGCTATGAAACTATATATGGCAAAGATGAATCACAAGTATTACCAGAGAAAGATATTGATAAATCTTTAAATAACCCAAAGTGTCATTCTTATGAAATGATAGATGATAATAATGAAATTCTTGGAGGTGTTATTGTAGAAATAAATGATGATAATATTAATCATTTAGATTTTCTATTTGTTGGAGTTGGTATTCAAAGTAAAGGTATAGGACAAGTAATATGGAAAGAAATTGAAAATATTTATTCAAAAACTAAAATATGGAAAACTTGTACTCCATATTTTGATAAAAGAAATATTCACTTTTATGTAAATAAATTAAAATTTAAAATTGTAGAGTATTATAATGAAAAACATCCAGATCCAAATATGCCAGAAGATATATATATAGAAGATAATGGAATGTTTGAATTTGAAAAAGAAATGAGTAAATAGTAATAAGTAGGGCAAGTAATTCAGTTGAAAATTACTTGTCTTTTATGATATAATTTGAACATAGGAATTAGTAGGAGAGAGTAAAAAGATGAAAAACGAATATAAGAATGAATATAAAGTAGGTTATACAACTGTTGATAGTAATCTAAATTTGAGTTTGTTAGGATGTGCAACAATTATACAAGATATGGTAACAGAATTGTTTGAATATCTTGAAACAGATAATAGAAGAATAAAAGATGAAAATAACGCAGTATGGGTACTAACAAAATTAAAGATACATTTTGAAAAATATCCAATATGGAAGCAAAACATACAAGCCACATCTTTTATTACTAATAAATCTAAAATAAGAGTACAAAATAATACTAAAGTAGAAGATGAGACTGGAAGTATTTTGTTTGTAGCAAAACAGGAAAGTTGTCCTCTTGATTTAACATCAAGGAAAATAAGAAAAATAGAAACAATAAGATTTCCATTGGATTTAGAAATAAAAAAACCAATATTAGAAGAAGATTTTGAAAAACTTAATAATGATTTTAGACAAGAAAATATTGTAGGAACAAGAGAAGTTTACTATAGTGATACAGATTACTCAAAACACACCAATAATGTTAGTTATGTAAGATTTATAATGAATATGATAAATTCAGAAATTCTTAATAATAATATAATTACTGATTTTGAAATTAACTATATAAATGAAAGTAAGGAAGGTCAGTTATTAGATATTTATAGAAAAGATTATGAAGATAAAATAGATTTTTTAATAAAATTTGAAGAAACCGAATTAGTAAGAGCAAGAATTAAATTGAAGGAACTGTAATACAACTTAGTAAGTAGAAAAGGAGGAAGAAATTATGGAACCATTATTCAAAACAAAAACAAAGTGTACAGAGGAGCAATATAAGAAGTTTTATAAAGCTGTATTAAAGGCACAACACTTAAGAATTTCAATTTTAATCTTAGAACTCTCTTTTTTATTAGCATCAATATTATGGAGAAACCTTATTTGTCTGTTAGTAGTGATATTATTTCCAACATTCTTCTATATTTTTGCAGAAGTGGAAAGAAAAAAAGAATTTAATTCAAACAAAGCTATTCAAAATATGGAATCAGAGTTTGCATTTTATGAAGATTATTTTGAAGAGAAAACAGAATATGGGGAAGCAAAAGTTGAATATAAAATGCTACATAAAATAATAGAAACTAAAGATAATATGTATTTAATGATAGGAAAAAGTCAAGGATACATACTTATAAAAGAGAAAATGTCAAAAGAGTTAGTTGAGTTTATAAAAAATAAAGAGAAATATCTATAGTGATTTGAAAGGAAAATTAACTTATGAATAAAAAAGTTATTGTTATTATAATTTGTGTTATGTTAGGACTGGTATTAGGAGTTGTATTATCTGTTAATAATGAATCAAATGATAGAGAAGATTTAGAAAGTTATTCAAAGATATATGATGAAAATGGAAATGTAATAAATGTAATGCAAGGTACACTTATTCAGAAAGAAGTAATAGAAACTATTTCAAATACTAAAATTCAAGGAATAGTGGAATCTAGTCATAATGAATATATTTATATATTTAATGGACAGCATTTTGGAGAGTATGGATTTGAAATGAAAGAATATACTAGAGCAAATATTGATAATAGAAAACAAGAATGTATAGATTATTACACATCTGAAAAATATGATACAAGTTATATTCAAGATGGCGATTTGATATTTTGTACTGGCGATTTAAAAAAGTATTCTACAGGAGATGATGACTTTGATACAAAAGATAATCCAATTATTGTTTTAAAAGAAAAAGACTATAACAATTTAAAAAGAAAAACTATAAGTAATGCAAAAACAGGAACAATAACAGTTGGAGAATATTATGATATTTCCAATGAAGTATATATAAAATATGATATTTCTGATAAGGAATATAAATTACCATTTGTATTAAAATTTAACATTGATAATGAAACAAAAATAGTAGGAAATTTAGAAAGAGAAAAAAAGATAAAAGTACAATATAAAGACCTAAATGTACCAATAAATGAATTAGAATTAAAAACAATAGAGGTTGTTGAAAAACAGTAAAGAAAATTGATATCTACAAAGGTGAAGGTAAGATGTCGGTATGACTATGTCAGATTGCTAAAAATTTATGGTATGTCAAAATAATGTAGAAAATTCACATAGAAAATATGTTGGATAAATTTTACTAAAATTGTTGACATATCAATTTTTATGTTATAAAATACAAACAATAGTTCTTAAGGTGAAAAGATATAGGTTGGAGAGATTTATTTGAAGAAAAACAAGGAAGATAGTCTTATTCGTTCGAGTGCAGCTGAATACTTAACATATATAGCAGCAACTGGAGACAATCCAGAGGCAATAGAAGTTAGATATGAAGATGAGAATATTTGGCTAACACAAAAGATGTTGGCTACTGTTTATGGTATCGAATTAAATACCATAAATTATCATATAAAGAAAATATATGAAGATAAAGAGTTAACTGAAGATTCAACTATTCGAAATTTTCGAATAGTTCAAAAAGAAGGAAATAGGGAAGTTTCAAGAAATATTGCTCATTATAATTTGCAAATGATAATTGCAATTGGATTTAAAGTAGATAATGAAAAAGCAATTCAGTTTAGAAAATGGGCTAATCAGATAGTTAAGGATTATACTATTAAAGGTTGGGTAATGGATGATGAACAAATCTAAATAACATCTAAGTGACAAATTAGTCAATTTATAGAAAGGATAGAAAAATGATTGATATTAAATTTATAGAAAAAGAAAATAGGGCAGTGGCTTATGATAATAAAATTGAAATTGGTGAATGTGAATTTGAAGAATTAGAGGATACATGGAACATAATTCATACTGCAGTAGATCGAAAATATCAAGGACAAGGAATTGCAAAAGCATTAGTGAAATGTGTTATTGAAAGTTCAAAAAAATGCAATAAGAATCTTATTGCAGAATGTTCGTATGCAAAGAGGATATTAGAAACAAATTTATAATTTATAAATAGTAATAGAAACTAAAAAATATGTAGGAGAAGTTATGATTCATAAAGTAGAAAGAAATATTGTAATTGTGATAATTGCTATTATGCTTGTTATATTAGTATTTGGTGTGTTTCAATTAATACAAGAGAATAAAAGCCCTATTTGGAATGGATATTATAAATTAGAGGAGTATAGGGAGGAAAACAGTTTTCAAGACTACACAGATTATTGTAAGTACTTTTATACTGAAAAAGATGATGAGAAATTTATCAATAGTAAACAATACCATGTAGTAGAAAATAATAGTATAGAGGATATTGCAGGTTATTTTGATAATTTTAAAAAGCAAATGGAGAATCAAAATAGGTTATTAGAATATGATTTTGATATTAGTTTAATCAGTAGTGGAGACTATGTTCATATAAAAGCTGATAAGGAAACTGATTTGAATTATTATAGTTATTCTATTTATTTTTATGATATAGAAACTCATATTTTGTACTATATCCACCATAACATATAGGAATAATTCAATGTGAAAACATTGATGTGATTTTAAAGAAAAATTTATTATTAAAAAAGAGTATAAAATTTAGAGGAGTACTATTTGCAAAAGTATTCCTTTTTTATATCTTGCGAATTATAAAATGGTATGCTATTATAATTAGGAATTATAGTCATTTACTTTAAATCGTGAGCAACTCTGCTCAAATTATCCAATCAAAATTTATATGAAAAGAAGGTGAAATATGCCTACAATTAGTATGTTTTATGGTATTCTTATTAGAATGTATTATGATGATCATCAACCACCACATTTTCATGCTTATTATAATCATAAGGAAGCAATATTTACTTTAGATGGGAAATTAATAAAAGGAGATTTTCCAAATAAGCAATTGAAATTAGTAGAAGCTTGGAGTATAATACATAAAGAAGAATTAGAAGCTAATTGGTTGTTATGCAAAAATTATGAAGAACTATTTAATATTCAACCATTATCTTAATAAGGGGACAAATATGAATAGAATAAAAGAAGTAAAAGCTTTGGAAAATTATCAAATATTAGTTACATTTGATAATGGAGAAAAAAGAATAAAAGATATGAAACCATATTTAGAAAAGGGAGTTTTTAAAAAACTAAAAGATCAAGAGTTTTTTAAGTCTGTAAAAGTAGCTTATGGAACTGTTACTTGGGGTGAAAACATTGACTTGTGTGCAGATAGCATATATGAAACAAGTTCTATTTATAATGGATAAATGACTATACTAACAGAAGTAACACAAAAAAGTTACTTCTGTTTATGTTTATTAATAAAGGGGGATACTTATGAAAAAAAGCATGAAATGGGTAATTAGAATTATATTAGGAATAGTAGTTTTATGGGTAGTTATTTTTAGCATTGACTTTTTAAGATGCCTAAGTTTGAAAAGACCATTGTTTGTTTTAGTACCAATACAATTAGGAATAGGAACTACAGATGGAAGCGAACACTTTTCTTGCACTTGCTTAGGATATAATGTGAATTATAGTACTATTCCAATTGAAAATAGCAAAAAACAAGTAACTTGGATAGAATTCATTATGTTTGGAAAGCGTATTATGTCAAAACGATTAAATGAAAAAGAGAATGAAGAAACTATGGAGAACAACACAAAAACAGAACCTTATGAAAATATAGAAGGAATATCTGTAACAACTAATATAGAAAATTAAAGGGAGGTCACACTATGGCAACAACAAAAGAGTACAGAGATTTTATCTTAGAACAATTATCCTTATTAGATAACATTACTTGTAAAGCAATGATGGGAGAATATTTGTTATACTATAACACTATTTTATTTGGTGGAATATATGATAGTAGACTACTTGTTAAAATAGTAGAAAGTAATCAAAAGTACAATATGAAAGAAGAGATACCATATAAAGGGGCTAAACCAATGTATATGATAGAAGAGATGGACAATCGTGAACTGATAAAAGATATTGTCATAGATACTTGCAAGGACTTGACAATTAAGAAGAAAAAAGCTAAATATGACATATAGATGTCTAGTTTATGTGATATAATCACATAGGGTGAGAAAATGCAAATTAATCGATTATTTGAAATTGTATATTTATTATTAGAAAAGGATACTATTACTGCAAAAGAGTTAGCACAACAGTTTGAAGTATCTGTTAGAACTATATATAGAGATATTGATATCTTAAGCACAGCAGGTATTCCAGTATATACTAACAAGGGAAAAGGTGGAGGAATTAGCTTATTAGAGAACTTTGTACTAGATAAATCGATTTTATCAGAAGAAGAGCAAAACCAGATTATATTTGCTTTGCAAAGTTTAGAGAAGCTAGACAAAAATAGCGAGAAAAAAGCTTTAGAGAAAATGAGTAGACTATTTCATAAACAATCTGAGAATTGGATAGAAATAGATTTTTCTAATTGGTCAAATGAGAATAATAAATTTGAAATGATGAAACAGGCTATCTTAAAAAAGCAGGTCATGGAATTTACCTACTTTAATTCTTATGGAGAAGAAACCAAAAGGCAAGTTGAACCATTACAAATATGGTTTAAAGATAAAGCCTGGTATATAAAAGCCTATTGTAGAGTGAAACAAGACTATAGGGTGTTTAAAATAGCAAGAATGAGGGAGATAAAAGTATTAGAGGAAGCATTTGAAAGAGAACTCCCACAAGAACATGAGAAAAAGCCTTATGAGATAAAATTCATATCCTTAGAGTTAGAAATATCTAAGGAGAAAGCATATAGAGTATATGATGAATTTGAGAAAGAGAATATAGAGAAAAAACAAGATGGCAATTTTATTATCCATGTAAAATAT
Source organism: Clostridia bacterium (assembly GCA_022797215.1). Taxonomy (GTDB): domain Bacteria; phylum Bacillota; class Clostridia; order TANB77; family CAG-508; genus CAG-273. The sequence goes on along the minus strand of JAAWKD010000015.1, from coordinate 39,808 downwards.
CCTGAAAATGATTGGGTATATGAATATATTTTATCCTTTGGAGAACATATTAAAGTAATAGCACCAGAGTATGCAAGAAATATTATAAAAGATAAAATACAAAAAATGATAAAAAGTTATTCATAATATGACATACTGTTGTCAATTATATTTCTATATAATAGATAACAGGAGGTAAGAATTATGAAATTTGAAATTGTAGAATTAGAAGAAAAAATAGTGGAAGGACTAGAAGTAAAGACAACAAATGAAAATGGGAAATCCATACAAGACATAGCAAATATGTGGCAAACATTTTTTATGCAAGGAATCTATGAGAAGATTGAAAATAAAGTTAATGGCAAAACGATTGGTCTATATACAGATTATGAAAAAGACTACACAAAGCCATATAATTTTGTAGTTTGCACAGAAGTGAGTGAAAACTCTAAGAATATGGAAAATAGAGTGGTAAAAGTAATTCCAAAAGGAAAATATGCAAAATTTGTAATTTATGGTGATGTTCAAAATGCAGTAGGACAGGCTTGGCAAGAAATATGGAAGATGGACTTAAACAGAAAATACACTTGTGATTTTGAAGAATATCAAAACAATTCAAATGATATGCAAAATCAAGAAATCCATATTTATATTGCTGTAGAAGATTAGAAAGAAGGGCATATGGAAAAGTTAGATTATAAAAAAGAATATAAAGATTTATATTTGCCAAAAGCAAAACCAATGCTAATAAAAGTACCAAATATGAAATTTATTATGATAAAAGGGAAAGGAAATCCTAATCGTGGAACAGGAGAATATCAAGAGGCTCTTTCTTTATTATATACTTTGTCATTTACAATAAAAATGAGTAAACTAGGCAAACATTCCATAGAAGGATATTTTGAATATGTTGTTCCGCCACTAGAAGGTTTTTGGTGGAATGAAGGAAATAAAGCAGTAGACTATAGTGACAAAGAAAAGTTTGAATGGATATCCATGATAAGACAGCCAGAATTTGTAACACAAGAAGTATTTGACTGGGCTTGTGAGGAAGTAAAAAACAAAAAAGGATTAGAGGTAAGTAAAGCAGAATTTATGGAAATAGAAGAAGGTTTATGTGTTCAAATGCTACATAAAGGCTCTTATGATGATGAGCCTGAAACAATAGTAGCAATAGAAGAATACATTCAAGAGAACCGATTAAAAAACGACATTGGGAGTAAATTAGAAAATGGAGTTATAAGAAGACATCATGAAATATATCTATCAGATCCTAGAAAGGCAAAGGCAGAAAATTTAAAAACAGTTATTAGAATACCAGTGGTAAGGGAGAAAGAATGAACGAATATATTAATTTAGATTTAGAAAATATTGAGAAAGAACATATCTGTTGTGCAATAGGAGACAAAAAACATCAAATGGGTGTGAATACGAAAAAGGAATGGCTAAAAAAGAGAATACAAGAAGGACATGTTTTTAGAAAACTAAATGCAAAAGGTAAAGTTTTTATAGAATATGCACCTCTAGAAAAGGCATGGGTGCCAATTGAGGGCGAAAACTATATATATATTTATTGTCTATGGGTAGCAGGTTCATTTAAAGGAAATGGTTATGGAAAAGAGTTATTAGAATATGCTATACAAGATAGTAAGGCTAAAGGAAAAAGCGGAATTTGTACAATAACTTCTAAAAAGAAAAAGCCATTTTTATCAGAAAAGAAGTTTTTTGAAAAGTATGGCTTTAAGGTAGTAGATAGTATAGGAGAATATGAATTACTAGCATTATCTTTCCAAGAACAACAACCTAAATTTACAGAAACAGCAAGAAAAATGAAAAGTGAAACAACAGATTTCACCATTTATTATAGCCCAGAGTGTCCATATACTTTAAACAGTATTAAAGAAATAGAGGAATATACCAAAGCTCAAAATATACCAGTTAAGATTATACAAGTAGACACTTTGGAAAAAGCAAAAAGTGTTCCATGTGTTTTTAATAATTGGGCTAATTTTAAAGATGGACAGTTTGTATCCAATACCTTGTTAAATAAGAATAGTTTTGAAAAGTTAATAAAGTAAAATTTAAAATTGATAATTATTTTTCTTTGTGCTATGATAGGCATAACATTTAGGAAGAATGATTATCTATTTTTTATGAGGACCATTTTATTGTGTTGTACAAAATGTGGTTATACGGAAATTTATAAAACTGCAACAGAGGCTGGAATGAATGTGCTAGACTTTTTAATGAATTAAAATAGTATAAGAGTAGTGGAAAGAACAAATAATAAGGGAAAGGAGATGAGAGAAATGCAACTAATAACAGGATTAATGATACCATTTCTAGGAACGACGCTTCGGGTCAGCAATGGTATTTTTAATGAGAAACAAATTGAATAAAAAAGTAGAAAAAATTTTATTAGGATTTGCTTCAGGAGTAATGATAGCAGCGTCTATATGGTCTCTAATCATTCCATCTATAGAAATGGCAGAAGAACAAGGAAAAATAGCTTGGATTCCAGCGGCAATTGGTTTTCTATTAGGAGTAGTATTCTTATTAGTTCTAGATAGCTTAATTCCACATATGCACTTGGAAAGTAATAAGCCAGAAGGTGTGCAAACGAAATTAAAGAAAACAACAATGATGGTGTTAGCAGTAACACTGCATAATATACCAGAAGGAATGGCAGTAGGTGTTACATTTGCAGGAGCTTTAATGGGAAATACAGGAATAACAATGGCAGGAGCTTTAGCTTTAGCAATTGGAATTGCCATTCAAAACTTTCCAGAAGGAGCAATTATCTCAATGCCTTTAAAAAGTGAAGGTGTGTCAAAACCAAAAGCTTTTTTATATGGAGCTTTATCTGGAATTGTAGAGCCAATTAGTGCTATTATTACAATATTACTTACAAAGGCTATTATACCAATACTTCCATATTTGTTATCATTTGCAGCAGGAGCAATGATATATGTAGTAGTAGAAGAATTAATACCAGAATCACAAGCAGGTGAACATTCCAATATTGGAACAATAGGAGTAGCAATAGGGTTTGTAATCATGATGATTTTAGATGTGACACTTGGATAAAAAACAATTTTTTTATAAGAGCAAAGTGCAAGTGGGATGGAGCTTTATATACAGAGGAAAATCCTATTATAGAGAGGATAAGACATGATTGATATTAAATTTATAGAAAAAGAAAATAGGGTAGTGGCCTATAATAATAAAAAAATAGAAAAGGAAGGTGAGAAAAATGACATATCAAATAGTAGAAGATATTGCTATAGTAAATAGTGAAGAAATTGTCATAAAAGATGTTCAATCAGCAATAGACTTTATGATGACAGTAAAATATGAAACAAACTGTGAGAAAATAGCATTAAACAAAGAAGCAATTGTGGAAGAGTTTTTTATACTAAGCAAAGGAATTGCAGGAGAAATATTGCAAAAGTTTATTAATTATCAAGTGAAGTTTGCCATATATGGAGATTTTTCAAAATATACAAGTAAGCCATTAAAAGATTTTATGTATGAAAGCAATCATGGAAAAGACATATTTTTTGTAGAGAATGAAGAACAAGCAATCGAAAAGCTAAAAGGTTAAAGGAGGACTAAATAATGGGCAAGTTTTCCAATAAAATGAAAAAGAAGTATCAAGAAACAAGTAAAAAGTCAATTGTAGTGTACTTAATATTAAGGATTTTAGTAGTTGCTAGTATGATAGTCCAAATGATATTAGGCAATTTTCAAAATGCAATCATGTGTATTGTAGCATTAATCTTATTTACAATACCAACGATTGTATCAGAAAAATTAAAAATAGGGATACCAAGTTTATTAGAAGCGATTATCTATCTTTTTATCTTTTCAACTACCATTTTAGGAGAAATTAACAACTTCTATGGATTAATTCCTTTTTGGGACACGATATTACATACCTTAAATGGATTTATATGTGCAGGAATAGGATTTTCTTTGGTAGACCTCTTAAATCAAAATAGTAAGAAAATTCATTTGTCACCAATATATGTAGTTTTGGTAGCTTTTTGCTTTTCTATGACAGTAGGGGTATTATGGGAGTTTTGCGAGTTTACAGCAGATAGTTTATTAAAAACAGATATGCAAAAAGATAGGATTGTACAAAGCATTTCAACAGTAAAACTAAATCCAAATGGTGAAAATCACCCAGTGAAAATAAAAGATATTGAAAAAACGCAAATTTATTCAAAGGATGGAAATATTACCACAATAGAAAATGGCTATTTAGATATTGGAATTGGTGATACAATGAAAGATTTATTTGTGAATTTTATAGGAGCAATTGTTTTTTGTACGATAGGATTTTTATATATTAAAAATAGAGAGAAGTATCAGTTTGCTAGGAACTTTGTTCCAGTGAAAGAATAAGGAGGAATTTATTATGGCAGAATGGAAATGTGTAAAATGTGGAAACACTGCATTTGAGAAAGATCAATTTCAAGCAACAGGAGGAAATTTTGCAAAATTATTTGATGTACAAAATAAGAAGTTTATTACTGTTAGTTGCACTAAATGTGGATATACAGAAATTTATAAAACAACGACAGATGCAGGAATGAATGTATTAGATTTTTTAATGAGTTAAGAAAAAGGGCATAATTGCAAAATATAGTTGATAGAAAAAACTTTATAATAGTAGTACACTTAATTTGGAGGTGGATAAAATGAATTTAGGAAATAATTTATTTCAAGCAAGGAAAAAAGCAGGTTTATCACAAGAAGATGTAGCCGAAAAACTAGGTGTAAGCAGACAAACTATTTCTAAATGGGAGACAGATGAGACAGTTCCAGATATTTACCAATCAAAAAAATTAGCAAAGTTATATCATTTATCTTTAGACGAGCTAATAGAATTTGATGTTGACTTAAAAGAAATAGAAGACGTAATTAAAAACACAAATGAAGAAAAAGAAGCTAAAATTGACTGGACAAATGCTTGGAGCAAAAAGTACCCAGTATTAGCAACTTATCAAAAAGAAGTGGATATAGAAAAATATGCTTTTCAAATGAGAGAGATGTTAGATAGCTTAAAAAATCAATATCATTATAATAATCTAGACAGCATGCTAGTATTAAAAGATATTTTATATCATGAGTGGAAAGATAAAAAATGTTAATTATCTAAAATAAGAATAGTGTCTTTTTTTATGACACTATTTTTCTTATTTCATCATAAAATTTAATATAGAGTTAAAATCTAGGGATAAATAAGGATTGCAAATAGGAGTATTTGCAATTCTTAAATGTTGTAAAAATATAGAATATAATTTTGACAAAATTCTTCCAAAAAAATTGTAAAAAGTTGAAAAAATGGAAAAAATGTGGTAAAATGAAAGTTAGGAGAAAAATTATAAAATAATAATAAGGAGAGATAAAAATGAAAAAGTTATTAAAAGCAAAAACAATGTTTTTCATAGCCTTTTGTGTATTACTTCTAGTGGTTGCAGTATTTCTCTTTGAAAACACAAAAGTTAGTTATGGAGGGATAAAGCCATACAATGTACTTACTTATAATGGAAATAGTAAGGAAAGTGAAGAAGAAACAGGAATGGCTGTATCTGATAACAATAGTACAAAAGAAAGCGATGTAGTATTTTTGTCTGATATCCCATATAGTAAAGCACAAGTAGGCTGGGGAAATATTTCAGTAGACAAAACACAAGATAATAAATCACTTACCATGATGGTAAATGGTTCTACCATATTAATTAAAAAAGGAATTTGGGCACATGCTACTTCTACTGTAGAATATGACATTAGTAATTATAAAGATTATGCATATTTTACAGTATTTTACGGTCTAAATAGTACTGCAGGAAATAAAGGAAATGGTGTAAAATTCTATATTTATACTTCTGAAGATGGAAAGACATGGACTTTACGTACAGAGGAAAATCCTACAGCACTAAAAAGTTCTAATAGTGCAGTATATGCCAAAATAGATATTAAAGATGTTAATTATATTAGATTATATGCTCATGATAATGGTTCTAATGCAAGTGACCATGCAGTATGGGGAGACGCAAAACTTGTAAAAGAAAATTATAGTGAAAATGTTATGATGACAGTAGAAGAATTTGACGAAATGATAAGAAAAGCATATAAAAGAGGACCAGTTGAAGATGAGTTAGTGCTTCCTCTTTTACAAAGGGATTTTATAAAAAGAGTAGGTCAATACCAACTTCGTATGTTTTTAGAAGAGGATCCTAAGAATCAAGAAACTTTAGAATGGTTTTTAAATAATGAAGAAGCATTACGTTTATGGACGATTGGTGGTACTCCAAATGGTACCTATTTAAGATCATTACAAGTATTAAGCAGATTATATCAAACTCATAAAGAAGATTTAAGCAATGAGAATGTGACAGCAAACGGAACAAAATATAAAGATTTATATTTAAAAATGATGTTATCTTTATCTTTATCACATTCAACCAATGTTGGTTTATGGATTGGTGGAGGTAGCAAATTATCAGATGCTGTTACTAGATATGAAATTTATAAACAAATGCATTTAGATGGCAAATTAGGATCAAATGCCATGTTTGAGAATTATACAATTGAAGAAATGCGTGCAGTAATGTTTACCAATATTGATGATGAAGAAATATTATGGTTACGTGATTATTCTGAAAAGAAATTTTCAAATCTAGTGGATCGTTTTAACCCATTTAAATATATTAACTATACAAAAGGTTATGGTTATTATAGACCACAATATTATAGCCAAGAAAATTATGCGAAATGGGATGCAAAATATGAACTTTCTAAATACAATATTACTTATCAAGCAAGAACACCAAAGTTATGGATTGTATTTGAAGAAGGAGCAGTTTGTGGAGGGCTTTCTAAAACAGCAGCTAACCTTTACGGTGTATGGGGATATCCTGCTAAAGTAGTAGGTCAACCAGCACATGCAGCTTATATCTATTTATATAATGCAGGTAATGGAAAAAATGCTTGGCAATTAGCATACAGTGTTGCATCTACTGGTTGGGCAGATACTGACGGTGGTGGACGTATGCCAAATGGTTGGGGCGGCGGATGGTCTAGTGGTGCAGCCAAAAGAGGTTCTTACCACTTCTTATCACAAGAAGCCCAAAATGAATATGAGAAATATGAAAAAGCAGAGTTAATATTATTACAAGCAGATACATTTAAAGATGATAAAAGAAAATTAGAGCAAATTTATCGTGATGCTTTAAAAGAGGAAATTATCAATTTTGATGCTTGGGTTGGTATGATAAGTTTATATAATGCAGATGCTTCTAAAACTGACGAAGAGAGAATTGCTTTAGCAGAAGAAATTGCAGAAGCAATGACTTACCATCCATTACCAATGTACGACTTGACTAAATTAATTGGTACAAAAATTACATCACCTGAATACAAAGGAAAAATGCTAATGATACAAGAGCAAACATTGCGTAAAGCTACAAAGGCAACAAGTGCAAATACTTTATACCATAAAGAAGTGCCAATTGTTGCTAATGCAATTTTAGGTGTAATTGATTCTAGAATTGCTACTTTCTCTTTTTCAGGTGCAAATGCTGGGAAAATAGTATTATCTAAACAATTACAGAGTGCGCAAGTAACTTGGAGTTATAGTTTAGATGGTGGTAATAATTGGAAAGAAGTTTATGAACATTCTATACAACTTACTAATGAAGAAATTGCATCAATAAATGCTAATGATGATATTAAAATTCGTATATCAGGATTACCATTAACTAATGAAAACATTTTCACTATTAATATTAACAAGGGAGTATTCCCAAGCGATACTGTTTCAATAGACGATTTAGAAAATTGTATTAATGGTACAACTGATCAAATGGAATGGACCTTAGATCCTAATTCTGGAGAGTGGACATCATTTGCAGATGGAAAACCAAATTTAAGAGGACATGTAGTTGTATACCTTAGATTAATTGCATCAGGAACAAATACAACAAGTGATCCTGTACATTATACATTTACTACTAATACATCTTCGGAATCACATCGATATATTTCTAGAACAGGTTTAAAGGTTACAGAAGTATCAGCTACAAGTGGAGGGAATAAAGACAATATACTTGATGGAGATATAAATACATCATGGCATGGAGCAACTAGTTCTGGTTTGGGAGGAGCATATAAGCCTTCATATGTAGTAATAGAACTAGATAAACCTAGATATGTAGCAGAAGTAGATTATGTTCCTGATGCAAGGGCAACAGGAACAGGAGGATATCCAACTGGAAAAGCTAGTAAACTAGAAATTTATGTAAGTATGGATGGTACAAATTGGGAGCTGGCAGCAGTTGGTAATAATTTAGGAAATAACAATAATTTGAAAAAGATAACTTTTGAAGAAGCGAAACAGGCGAAGTATGTAAAAATTCATTGCCCATCAGTTTATCAATCAGGGCTTCAACATTATTTTTCAATAGCTGTTATCAATTTATATGAAAATCCAACAGCTAGTGAAATACCTACTGCTGAGATTAGTTATAATATTACTAATAAAACTAATAAAGATGTTATAGCTGAGTTAGTAGATGAAAATAGACCAATTACTATTACTAATAATGGTGGAAGTAAAAAACATACATTTACAGAAAATGGTGAGTTCACATTTGAATTTGTTGATGAAGCTGGAAACAAAGGTAGTACAACAGCTAAAGTAGATTGGATTGATAAAACAGCACCAACAGTAGATGTTACTTACAGTACAACTGAAATAACAAATGAAGATGTAGTAGCAACAATTACATTTGATAAAGAAAATATAACGATACTTTCAAAAGATGTACAAATTGCTGAAAATCCGGTAGATGGAAGTAAAACAATAACATTTGAAAATAATGCATCTTATGAATTAGAATTTGCAGATGAATTAGGTAATGTAGGAACAAAAACAATTGCAGTTGATTGGATTGATAAAGAAGCTCCAACAGCTCAAATTGAGTATAGTACTGTACATTTAACAGATAAACCAGTTACAGTGACATTAAATCCAAATGAAGAAGTAACCATTTTAAATAATGAAGGTTCTGACACATACACATTTGATAAAAATGGAGAATTTACTTTCCGTTTTATAGATAGAGCAGGTAATGAAGGTACTGAGACAGCTAGTGTTAATTGGATTACAAAAATGCCAAAATACACATTAACATACTCTACGAAGGAGTGGACAGACCAAGATGTTACTGTAACATTAGAATTAGAAGAAGGATACACAATCGTAAGTAATAATGGTAGCAACATTTACACCTTTACAGAAAATGGTGAAGATGCTTTTGAATATATAGATCCAAATGGTCAAAGAGGTATGATACCTATTCGTGTAGATTGGATTGATAAAGAAGCTCCAACAGGAACCATTGAATATAGTATTTCTTCTAAAACAAATCAATCAGTTATTGCAACATTGGTTCCAAGTGAAGAAGTAACAGTTACTAATAATACAGGAAATGAAAACCCATTAAAATATGAATTTACAGAAAATGGAGAGTTTACCTTTGAATATGTTGATAGAGCAGGACATAGAGGAAGTACAACTGCTAAAGTAGATTGGATTGATAAAGTAAAACCACAAGCTACATTATCTTATGATATTACAGAAAATACACAATCAGATGTAACTGTAACTATAACATTTGATAAAGAAAATGTTACAATTACTAATAATGATGGTAAAAACACATATACATTTACTAGAAATGGAGAATTTACATTTGAATTTGTTGATGAAGCAGGAAATACAAACTCTATAACAGCAGAAGTGACCTGGATTGAGAAAAAAGAGCCAGATAATAATGATGAACTTACATCAGAAGAATATGAAATAACAGGTAATATCATTAGAAAAGTACCATTAAATCTTGAAGTAAATGAATTTATGAAGCATATACAAGCAAATCAAGAAGTAATTATTAAAGATAAAAATGATAACATTATAGAGGGAACAGCTAAAATAGGAACTGGTATGAAAGCATATGTAGGAGATAATGTATACACATTTGTAGTAAGAGCTGATATTGATGGAAATGGTACTGTTAATTTAACAGACTTAGCTAAATTATGCTTACATTATATAGAAAAAGAAACTTTAGTAGGTGAATACTTAGAAGCAGCAGATATAGATAATAACAATAAAGTAACAATAACAGATTTAGCAAAAATGCAACTTTTACTAGTAGGAAAAAATAAATAAATGAAATAAGGAGAGATGCAGAAGAATGAACAGAGTTAAAAAAATAAGCATAGTTTTTGTTATCATGATGTTAATAATTTGTATGTTTACAAGCAAAACATATGCAGCACTTAATTGTAATGTAAATTTAAGTGCATCTAAAAATAAAGTAACGTATAAAGAGCAGTTTTCAGTTTATGTCGCAATATCTAATTTGCAAACTACAAAGGGAATTATTGCAATAGGAGCAGTTGTGAGCTATGATACAGATTCTTTAACTTTAGTGAGCATAGAAGGGCAAAATAAATGGTCAGATCCTTTTCACAATTCTTCAAATGGAAAGATTACTTCATTTAAAAATGAACTATCAACCAAAAATGAGAATGTTTTTAAAATAACATTTAAAGTAAATGAAAAAGGAAAAGCTAAAAAGAGTGCTTGGGTGAAGATAAGTGATTTTGAGATATCTGATGGCGAAGGAGAAAAAAATTGTGGAGGAAATTCTATTAATATTGCAATAGAAGAGAAAAATAGTGGAAGTTCAGGAAGTAACAACCAAGGAAGCAATAATACTCAAAAGCCAGGAAATACTACTAATAATACAAAACCAGGAAATAGTAATCAAAACACTCAAACAACAAAGCCAAACACAGAAACAACAAAACCATCAAGTAGTGGTTCTAACAATGTACAAGGTGGAAATGCAAAGAATGAAACAACAAACAATACTATCAATAATGTAGAAGAAAATAATGTTGTAGAAAATGATGTTACAAATAGTGAAAGCCAAATCAACAATGTACAAAATGCTTTTGCCTCTAATACAGAGGAAACAAAAGAAGATAAAAATATGAGTAAAGGATTATTCTATACCATAAGCATTGTAAGTGTTATTGCAATTATTGGAATATTGTTTGCGATAACAAAATATTGGAAAATACACTAATACAAATTGATTATTTCTATGTATGAATTGTTTAAGTCCTTCTTATATCATAGAAGGACTTTTCTTTACATATAAATTACTACATAAAATTTCAAATAAATGGCTCTTTTTATTTCTAAAAACTACTACACAAAATTTAAAAAATGTGTTACAATAGTTTAGAAATAAAAAATAAGGAGGAATTAACCATGTCAGGACATAGTAAATGGCATAATATTCAAGCAAAAAAAGGAAAAGCGGATGCTGCAAGAGGAAAAATATTTACAAAATTAGGTAGAGAATTATTAATTGCTGTAAAACAAGGTGGTGCTGACCCTGCTGGTAATTCAAAATTAAAAGATGTTATTGCAAAATGTAAAGCAAATAATATGCCTAATGATACAATTAACAATGCAATCAAAAAAGCTTCAGGAGAAGGTGACAACAAGAATTATGAAGAAATTGTGTATGAAGGATATGGCACAAATGGTGTAGCAGTTATTGTAGAGGCAAGTACAGATAATAAAAATAGAACAGCTGCAGATGTACGTCATGCTTTTGATAAAGCAGGTGGAAATTTAGGAACAACAGGTTGTGTATCTTATTTATTTACCAAAAAAGGTGTTATTGTTATTGATAAAACCACAACAAGCTTATCAGAAGATGATATGATGATGTTAGCATTAGATAGTGGAGCAGAAGATTTTGAAGCATCTGATGAATGTTATGAAATCACTACTTCACAAGCTGATTTTTCAAAAGTAAGAGAAGCTTTAGAAGCACAAGGGTTAGAATTTTTAGAAGCAGAAGTACAAATGGTACCATCTACCTATATTGCTTTAAGTGAACAAGATGGAGAAAAAATGCAAAGATTAATTGACACACTAGAAGATTTAGATGATGTCATGAATGTGTACCATAATTGGGAAGAGTAATAAGATGATTAATATAGCAACTGTTATGTAGACAGTTGCTATATTGGATAAAAGATGATATAATCTATCTAGCAATTTTGTTGCAAGTGAAAAAAGTTTGTGAATTGGCGAACAGGAGGTATAATCTATGATAGACCTTGAAAGTAGTATTTGCAAATGGCAGGCTTCTCAAGAAATAGAAGAAAAAATCGCAGAAGGACAGGGGGCAGAAAAAGTTCTAAAATCTATTGCAGAACAAATGGAAATAAGAGGACGGAACGCATATGACACTATAAAGGTAAACCTTTTTCATAGTCAGGCATACAGTGTCAGCTATGATGGAGGAATGCAACATCGTTTTCGTTTTGCGGGAGATTATGAGGATGTCGGCTTAAGAGTGATGAATGAGCTTAGAAAATATGAGTCTAAACTTCAAGTAGAAATAGAAAAGAAGGGAAATGAAATCATCATTACGATAAAGTTGAGGAAGAAAGCATAAATTATATCTTTAAGGTAAAGCGGACAGGAGCAGTGCTCTTGTCCGTTTTACATAGAATAAAAGCGAAAATAAAAAGTATAATAAAAATAGTTCTAAAATAGAAAAACATAGCATATATATATTATATGACTATGTTTTTCTTGGCTCTAGGAGCAAAGCAACGTAGAGACAAGTTATGCAATTCGTATTTTTATTTTATACAAAAGAGGTAACAAATGGATGAAATATTAAACTTTTTTCCAGAAGAAATGAAACAAAAGATAAAACAGAATCTCCTAGAAAATTTAGAAGAGATTAGAATTAGAACCAATAAGCCAATTATTCTAAGAAATGGACAAGCAGAAAAACAGATTTCATTTTCTGTAACACCAGATACAGTATTGCAAATTCTGCAAAAAATTTGTGAAAACTCGATTTATTCTTACCAAAATCAAATTTGTAATGGATTTATTACATTAAAAGGAGGTCATCGTGTAGGAATTACAGGAAATGCTGTTATGAAAGAAGGACAAGTGATTAATTTAAGCTATATTAGCAGTCTAAATTTTAGGATTGCAAGGCAAGTATTTAATTGTAGTACACAAGCTTTAAACTATATTCTTAATCCATATGGTAACGATATTTATACTACATTAATTGTATCCCCACCAGGCATGGGAAAAACTACAATACTAAAAGATTTGATTAGAAGAATTAGCAATGGCATACCAGAAATGAATTTTAAAGGAATGACGATTGGAGTAGTAGACGAAAGAGGAGAAATATCTGCTATGGATAAAGGGATTGCGCAAAATGACATAGGAATTAGAACAGATGTCATAGAAAATATTTCTAAACCTTTAGGCATGAAAATGTTAGTGCGTTCTATGAGCCCAAAGGTTATTGTAGCAGATGAAATTGGAAGCGCTGATGATATACAAGCTATCGAATATGCAGTTTGCTCAGGGGTAAGAGGAATTTTTACAGCACATGGAGCAAATATGGAAGAACTAAAACAAAACCCAATTTTAAGTCAATTACTTACAAAACAAATAATAGACAGAGTGCTATTTTTAGATCACAACAGAAAAATACAACTTGGATATAGCAAACAAACTGCTAAACAAGTTGGTTAAGGAGGATATATATGATTTTTTTCAAGATTATTTTATTAATTTCCATTGTGGTAGCTAGTACCATACTAGGTATCCTATTTTCTAAAAAATATTCCAACCGTGAAAAAGAGTTAAAAGAAATGAAAAGTGCTTTAAATATATTTGCAACTAAAATTAAATTTACCTATGAGCCAATTCCTAATGTGTTTTTAGAAATTGCGAACAAAATAGAAGGAAATGTAGGAAAGATTTTTGCAAGAGCTTCTAGCAGAATGAAGGAAGAAAGTGCAGGTGAAGCTTGGACAAATGCTTTTTCAGATGTACCAAATAATTTATCTAAAGAAGACATTACAATTCTATCTAATTTAGGAAGATTACTAGGTCAAACAGATGTGGAAGGACAAATTAGTGAAATAGAAGTAGTAGTTCAATTTTTAGAGACACAATTAGAAAGTGCCAAACAAGAAAAAATCAAAAATGAAAAGATGTATCGAACTTTAGGAATTGTAGGTGGTTTAACAATTGCCATTATATTAATTTAAACAATGTCAGGTTGGGGACGTTCTTTAAAACTGACAAAAGTGTCAGTATAGGGACATACCTTAAAAAATAGGGAGGAAAACATGGATATTAGTTTATTATTTAAAATAGCAGCAATAGGGATTTTAGTAGCAGTACTATATCAAGTGCTAGTAAGAGCAGGAAGAGAAGATCAAGCAATGATGACAACACTTGCAGGGTTAATTATTGTATTAACATTAGTTATTAAAGAGATTAGTACTCTATTTACAAGTGTAAGGACAATGTTTGGTTTATAAGGTATATTGAGAGCTTAAAGTAAAATGTTATAAAGATAGGAGAAGCAATGGACATTATTAAAATAATTGGAATAGGACTAATTGCATTAATTATCATTATTATTGTAAAACAGTATAGACCAGAGTTTACCATCTATGTTTCGCTAGTAGCAGGAGCTCTCATCCTACTAATGGTAATGGATAAGATAGGTGGAATTATAGATTTATTAACATCATTATCCAACAAAACAGCAATTAATAATGAATTTTTGGTATTGCTTATCAAGATTACAGGAATTGCTTTTCTAACAGAATTTGCAGTAAGTATTTGTAAAGATTCAGGAGAAGCTGCAATTGCTAGCAAGGTAGATTTAGGAGGAAAGGTTATCATTATTTCTATGTCTATTCCTATTATTGCTAGCCTATTAGAAACAATTTTGAAAATCTTGCCCTAGAACGAAAGAAGAAAGGAGAAAGTGAAAATGAAAAGAAGATTTATGATGTTTTTAATTGCATTTCTTTTTATGTTTTTCATTTCTCCCATCAGCTATGCAGAAGAAGAACCTGCCTCACAAGAAGAAATATTATCTTCTCAACAAGATAGCCTAAATATTTCGAGTTTTATTAAAGAAGCACAAAAATATACCACAGATACTTTTGAAGATCTAGACTTAGGGAATTTATTTTCCTCAGCTATCACAGGAAATATTGATAATGAGACACTCTTAAAAGCATTTTCCAAAATGATAGGGAAAGAAGTAGTCAGCTGTATCAACATTTTAGGAAGTATAGTTATCATTATTATTATACATAGCATATTAAAAAGTATTAGTGAAGGACTAGAAAATAAGTCCATATCACAAATTACTTATTATGTACAATACATATTAATTGTTACTTTAATCATGAAAAACTTTGCCGATATTTTAACTATGGTAAGGACAAGCATTGATAGTTTAGTAGGCTTTATGAACAGCCTAGTTCCTTTACTGGTTACCTTAATGCTTACAACTGGAAATATTGCTTCTGCAGGAATTACAGAGCCCATTATTTTATTCATCATCACTTTTATTGGAAACTTTATTACCACAGTATTAATTCCTTTTATTTTAATAGCAAATGTATTAGGAATTGTATCTAAGGTATCTCCACGAGTACAGGTGGACAAACTATCTAAATTCTTCAACTCTTCTGTGGTATGGGTATTAGGAATTGTGCTAACCATATTTGTAGGAGTTTTGTCAATAGAAGGAAGTTTAAGTAGCACAGTAGATGGAATTACTGCAAAAACTGCAAAAGCAGCAGTAACTAATTTTATACCAGTAGTAGGAAAAATTTTAGGAGATGCAGTAGACACAGTAATTGGCTGTAGTAATGTTCTAAAAAATGCAGTTGGAATAGTTGGAGTAATTGTCATTGTTTGTATTTGTACAGGACCAATTATCAGATTAGCAGTCCTGATGGCTCTGTATTATTTAGCAGGAGCAATTTGCCAGCCCATTGCAGATGAAAAAATTGTAAAACTACTAGATCAAATGGGTGATACTTTTAAAATGTTACTAGCCATTATGTGTAGTGTATCAGTTATGCTAATTGTAGGGACTACATTGGTAATAAAGATAACAAATAGTGGACTTATGTATCGTTAGTGTCTGTCAGGTTGGGGACGTTCCTTTTTCTGACAAAAGTGTCATAGAGGGGACAGACCTTACTAAATTCGTTAAAGGAGTGTCCCTAGCCTGACAAAAATGTCAGAAAAAGGAACGTCCCCAACCTGACAAGAAGGAGAAACTATGGAATGGATGAGTGGTTGGATCCAAGGTATTATTATTGCAGTAATTATTAGTACCATTATTGAAATGATTTTACCAGAAGGAACGAGCAAAAAGTATATTAAAGTAGTAATTGGTGTATATATTCTGTTTTCTATTGTATCTCCTGTAATTAGTAAGGTAACAGGAAATGAATTCAGAGTATCAGATATTTTAGATTTAGAAAAGTATATGGAAAAATCAAAAAATAGTAGTAACATGCAAAATCAATTGACAAACCAGAATCAAAATCAAATTAAAGATATTTATTTAAGTAGTATCAAAAGCGATATTAAGCAAAAGGTAGAAAACAAAGGTTATCAAGTACAAAGTTTAGATTTAGAAATAGAAAATGATGAACAATATACTTTGAAACAATTGAGATTACAAGTTTCAAAAGAGGTTGTAGAAACAAATAGTAATGTGAATAAAAATACAAATCAAATTGTAGAAAATGTTCAAGAAGTGAGTATTAAAATAGGGAATAATACACAAAATGAGAATAAATCACCAGTAAATACACAGAATAAGAAGAATACAATTTCTAGCCAAAATAGGAAAGAATTAAAAGATTATTTGAGTAGTGTATATGAAATAAGTACAAAAAATATTTTCATAAATGAGTAAAGGAGGACATATATATGCTAAAGGACAAGATTAAAAATTTTCTAACAAAAGAACAAGAGGGAGACAACAAAAAGAAAATTGAAAATTTAGCAGTATTTGTAGTAATATTAATTGTTACTTTAATTGCAATTAATTTGATATGGAATAGTGGTGGCAAAAAGAATCAAGATACTTCTGATGATCCAAATAAAAAGTTGGCAGGTATAGAAAATAATAGTTCTATTCAAACAAATGGAATAGCACAAGATACTTTGTCTATACAATTAGAGGAAATACTAGGAAAAATAGAAGGAGTAGGCAAGGTAAAAGTTCTAATTACATATTCACAAACTAATGAAACTATTCCAATGTATAATGAAGATACTTCACAAAAAGATACTGAGGAAAAGGACACAAGTGGGGGAACAAGAAAAGTGACTGAAACAGATAACAAAAAAGAGATCATTTATCAGGAGAATAACGGACAGAAAATCCCCATTACAAAAAGTATTATAAGTCCTAAAATAGAAGGTGCTATTATTACTGCACAAGGAGCAGGAAATGCTGTGGTGAAAACAAATATTATACAAGCAGTAGAGGCAGTAACAGGAATTTCTTCTCATAAAATTCAAGTATTTTCTATGAGTGAATGAGATACATAAAAGATTTTACAAAAGAAAAGGATATTAAAAAGCTAAAGAAAGGAATTGTGAGAAAATGAAAAATCTAAATTTAAAGAAAAATCAGGTGGTTATTTTTGTAATAGCTTTGATGCTAGTAACAGCAGGATATTTGAATTTTAGCAATCAACAAAATTTATTACCAACTAGTAGTCTAGCGGATTCCGAACAAATGGCGGCTATTGGAGATGCAACATTAGTTAGTGCTAATCAAACAACTAAAAATTCGGTAGTAGATAGCGTGATAAATAATACAACAAGTAATACTGTACAAAATAGTAATGCTCAAACAAACAGTAACGTAGAAACAAGTGGAGATATACAAGCAAACATGAATGAACAAACTAACAATCAAGTAGCTGCAAGTCAAACAAATAATATTCCTCAAACAGATAATAGCTATTATACCCAATCTAAGTTAGATAGGGAAAAAATGTATTCTCAAATGTTAGAAAATTATCAAAAGATATTAGAGGCAGATAATTTAAGTGCAGAAGAGAAAACAACTGCACAAGAAGAAATCAAGAAAATTAATAATGAGAAAAATGCTATTATGATAGCAGAAAATTTAATCAAAACAAAAGGCTTTGAAGAGGTTCTTTTATTTGTCAATAATGGAAATGTTAGTGTTGTTGTAAGAGCAGAAAAACTAGATGAAAGTCAAATTGCACAAATTCAAAATATAGTGACAAGAGAGTTAAATGTAAAAGTAACAAAGATTAATGTAAGTGTGAAATAAAAAATAGAATAAGAAAGTAAATAGGAAATTTAGATGTTGCTTTTCAGTAAGATAATGTGGTATAATAATAGAATTGCTTAAAGGCAAGTAAAAAGTCACTAAATCATTTTACGGAGGAGAAAGAATATGTTACAAAGTGACAACTGGGTACGGTTAATTGGCAAAGTAGCACAAAGACCAACACAAAGCACAATACATAAAGAGAGGGAGTGTTATACAACAGTTCTTCACATGAAGCGCTTAAGTGGAGTTATTGACAGTGCGATTATAATCGCAAGTAAGGAGAAGATGCTAAAAGATGATGTACGTGAAGGTCATAAGGTAAGTATTACAGGAAAGATACAGACTTATAGCAAATATGGCGTGGATGGCAAGAGACATGTAACAGTGTATGTATGGGCTGATGAGATACAGCGAGTAGATGACGTAACAGAGGATGTGGACATAGTGAGACTGACAGGGGTTTTGAAAAGTGCTCCAGTTGTTAGATATGCGAAATTTTCTGGAAAAAACGTAACAGACTTTATTCTGCGGGTTGGAACTAGACCAGAAAACTATTCCTTTATTCCATGCGTAGCATGGAATAATGTAGCAGTTACATTGAGCAGGTCAGGGCAAATGGAAACCATTAGATTGAAAGGAAGGTTACAAAGCAGAGACTATCTCAAAGTTTCTGAAAAAGGTGAAGAAGAGAAAGTAGCCTATGAAGTCTCTATTATAGGATTGATTTGGTGACGAGAGGGTGTCCTGGAATAGGAACCCTAAAGCAAAAATTCCAGCGAGGAATCGCTGGAATTTTTGTATATAAAATCTTCAAAGATACTAACAATCAATGTATTAATGATATGATTCAATTGTAAAAAGTACTTTTAAATTTTATTCAATTTTTACTCCTGTGTTTCTGAAAAAGTGTCTTGTTCTTTGCATTTTTTCCAAAATAATGAATTTCCACTGCAATTTTTCAACTATTGAATGAGTGAAAGATACAATTTTTCATATTTATATGTTAAATTTGTATGTGGCGATATTGAAGCTAATATAAAAATCCATGGGTTCTAGCCGTGGATTTTTATCGCAAAAAACTCAAATAATATTTGTTGACATGGATAGATTAATTTAATAGTAGTAAAAAGGAGGGACAGTAGGTTCCCTTTTGTATAGTTAAATTGCTTTTTTAAGAAAACAACAAATAAATATTGTATTTTTTCAATTTATTGATATAATAAGAAAGAATAAATGTATGTATCAAAACTAAGGAGGATATTATGATTAGGAAAGTAGCTATTTTAGCAAATGGTGGAGATGTATCAGGATTTAATGCAGTTATTAGAGCGATTATTAAAACAGCAGAAAATAATGATATAGAATGTTATGGATTTGTTGAAGGATATAAAGGATTGTTAGAAAATAATTATGTACAATTATGTACAAATGCAACAGGAAATGCAATTGGTATTTTGCCAAAAGGAGGATCTATTATTGGCTCTTCTACAAATTCAAATGTATTTAATTATCCAGTAGAAGAAAATGGAGAGATTGTATACAAAGATTTGTCAGACCAATGTATAGAAAATATAAAAAAAGATGGAATTGATTGTCTATTTACCTTAGGAGGGGATGGAACACAAAAATCAGCAAGAGATTTGTCTTTAAAGGGTGTTAACGTAATTGGTGTTCCAAAAACAATTGATAATGATGTTGCTTGTACAGAAATTACATTCGGATATAACACAGCAGTATCAGTAGCAGCAGATGCTTTGGACAGGCTCCATACAACGGGTGCAACACATCACAGAATTATGGTACTAGAAGTTATGGGAAGATATGCTGGATGGATAGCATTAGAAGCAGCTATTGCAGGTGGAGCAGATGTAGCATTAATACCAGAAATTCCATATGATATTAATAGTGCAGCGCGAAAGATTATTAACCGTAAAAGTAGAGGAAAAGAGTTTAGTGTAGTAGTTGTTGCAGAAGGTGCAAGACCAATTGGTGGAGAAATTACACTAAAAGCTGTACGTAATAAAGGAAAAGGTGTTGATAATAATAGACTAGGTGGAGCAGGAGAAAAGGTGGCAGAAGCATTACAAGAACTAACTGGTTTAGAAGCAAGATGTACTGTACTAGGATATATGCAAAGAGGAGGAACTCCAACAGCATATGATAGAGTACTTTCTACTAAATATGGTGCAATGGCGATGGAACTTGCTTTAGAAGGGAAATTTAATGTATTAACGGTTATTAAAGATGGTAGATTAGATTATGTTCCATTAGAAGACGTAGTTGGAAATAACAAAGAGATTGGAGCTGTTTCAGGCAATACACCAGAAAGCAATATTAGACGTGTTAATATGGATCATGATTTAGTAAAGACCGCTAGACATATTGGTATTAATCTAGGAGACTAAAAGGAGCAATGATATATGATAGACTTTAAACAGAAAATTGCAGAACAAATTAGTAAAGTAGCTAATTTACCTGAAGAAGAAATTTATGGATATATTGAAGTGCCAACAGATGAGAAAATGGGAGATTTTGCTTTCCCATGTTTTAAGCTAGCAAAGGAATTAAAAAAAGCACCACAAATGATAGCCCAAGACTTAAAAGAAAAAATGACTTTTGAGGAAGAGTTGATTAAAGAAGTAAATGTGATAGGTGGATATTTGAATTTTGCTATTCAAGGGAAAACTATAGCAGAAACAGTATTGAGGGAAATTAATAGTAAGCAAGAGCATTATGGAGAAAGTACCATAGGTAAAGGAAAAAATGTTGTTATTGATTATTCAGCACCAAATATTGCAAAACCTTTTCACATTGGGCATTTGCGTTCAACTGTAATTGGAGGAGCTTTATATAAAATATATAAAGCATTAGGATATCATTGTATAGGAATTAATCATTTAGGTGATTATGGAACACAGTTTGGAAAATTGATTGAAGGGTATAAAAGATGGGGAGAAGAATACAACATTGAGGAAAATCCAATTGAAGAACTAACTAAGATTTATGTTAGAATTAATAATTTGTGTAAAGAGGATGAAAGTGTTTTAGAAGCTTGTAGAAATAATTTTAAAAAACTAGAAGATGGAGACGAGTATTGTACTAAATTATGGACGAAGTTTAGAGAGTTAAGTTTAAAAGAATTTCAAAGAGTTTACGACATGCTACAAGTAGACTTTGACTCATGGAATGGTGAAGCTTTTTATTCAGATAAAATGCCAGAAGTAGTTGAAATTTTAAAGCAAAAGAACTTATTGGTTCCATCAGAAGGAGCAATGGTAGTGGACTTATCTGAAAAAGATATGCCACCATGTATTATTGAAAAAACGAATGGTTCTAGTACGTATGCTACTCGCGATTTGGCAGCAATTTTATATCGTGCAAGAACTTATGACTTTACAAAAGCAATTTACGTTACTTCTTATGAGCAGATTTTACATTTTAGACAAGTATTTGAAACTGCTAAGAATTTGAACTTGCCAGAAAAATACTCAAATGGTTTGGTTCATGTACCTTTTGGAATGGTGCAATTGAAAACAGGAAAAATGTCAACAAGAGAAGGTAATATTATTAAGTTAGAAGAACTACTAAATGAGGCGATTTCAAGAGTAGAAGAAATTATGAAGGTGAAGAATCCAGATTTGGAAAACAGAGAGGAAATTGCTAAAAAGATTGGTATCGGAGCAGTTATTTTTAATGATTTATATAATAGTAGAATTAAAGATGAGATTTTTGATTGGGATACTATGCTGAACTTCAATGGGGAAACTGGTCCATATATGCAATATATTTATGTGAGAACAAAGAGTTTGCTAGAGAAAGCTGGATATATGCCAAATCTTGAGGAAATTGATTTTAGTAAATTAGAAGATGAGACATCAGAAAGAGTTATTAAGCAAATTTATAGCTTTGGAGATAGCTTAAAACAAGCGGCTGAAAAGTATGAACCTTATATAGTAGCAAGATATTTGATTAGCTTATCTCAGGCGTTTAGTAGTTTTTATAATGAAAATAAAATTATAGGAGAAGAAAAAGAAGTACAAGATGCAAGATTGTATTTAACATATGCGACTGGGGTCGTTTTAAAAGCAGGAGCAGAACTGCTAGGAATTCAAATGCCTGAAAGAATGTAAGTTAATGCGATAATCTTTAAAAATGTAACAAGAAGTAGGATTTAAGTTTTAAAATAAATTACAAAAAAAGTGTATTCAAATTAGAAACATTGTGATAAAATAACACTAGTATTTGAAGCGTGTTTTGTCACCAATTATATGATAAAAGGATATAATAACAAAAAGCATAAATGCGAAAGGAAGGAAAAATGAGAAAATATTTTGGAACAGATGGAATTAGAAGAATTGCTAACACAGAGCTTTCACCAGAATTAGTTTATCGTGTAGCAAAAGCAGGTGCCTATGCCCTAGCAAAACATAGTGACCATACACCTACTATTTTAATTGGAAGGGATACAAGAATTTCAGGTACTTTAATTGAAAGTGCTATGACAGCTGGATTTTTAAGTTATGGAGCAAATGTAAAAAGTTTAGGTGTAATTCCAACACCAGGAGTTGCTTATTTGACTAAAAAACTAAAAGCAGATGCAAGTGTTGTTATTTCAGCATCACATAATACATATGAATTTAATGGAGTAAAATATTTTAGCAATAAAGGAATGAAAATTCCAGATGAAATCGAAGAAGAAATAGAAGAAATGATGGATTCTGAGAAGTTAAGTGATTTTACGGCAGTTAATGAAAAGATTGGAATATCTGAAGTAAGAACAGATCTTTTAGATGAATATGTCTATTTCTTTAGAAAGAATTTTGAAGAGGAATTTGAAGAATTTGATAGAGATAATTTTGTAGTTGCAATTGATACTGCAAATGGAGCAACATCAGTTGTAGCAGATAAAGTGTTTACTGCTTTAGGAATTAGGCATTATATCATGAATGATACTCCAAATGGTGTTAACATTAATGAAAACTGTGGTTCTACTCACTTAGATATGCTGAAAAACTATGTAATAGAACATGGCTGTAACTTAGGAATTGCTTATGATGGAGATGGAGATAGATGTTTAGCTGTTGATGAAAAGGGAAATGAAATTAATGGAGATATATTATTAGCTATTATTTCTAACTATATGAAAGAAAAAGGAACTTTAAAGGGAAACAGTGTAGTTGCTACTGTAATGAGCAATTTGGGATTGAAGAAATATGCAGAAGCAAATGGACTAAATTGTGTTCAAACCAAGGTAGGAGACAGATATGTATTAGAAGAAATGCTTAAAAATGGTTATAATATTGGTGGAGAACAATCAGGGCATGTTATCTTTTTAGATTATAACCCAACAGGTGATGGGATATTAACTTCTTTAATGTTAATTAGAGTTATGCTAGAAAAGAAGAAAACAGCATCTGAATTATGCAAAATTATTAATATCTATCCACAAGTATTAATTAATGCTAAAGTGGCAAGTACTAAAAAAGATGATTATAAAAGAGATTCAGATATTCAAAATGCAATTCAAAAATTAGAAGAAGAATTTTCAGGCAACGGAAGAGTATTAATCAGACCATCTGGTACAGAACCCTTAATTCGTGTTATGATAGAAGGAGAAGACCAGACATATATGCAAAAGAAAGCAGAAGAATTAGTTAGTTTAATTGAGAAAAAATTAGGTAACTAAAAGCAAATTACAAAAATGAATTTCATAATAAAAAGAAAAACAAAGGAGGAAAATGGAAAATGCCAGTAATTAATTTTACAAACCCAACGCTTATTTTATTAGGAGTAATACTTTTTTTACTAGTATTATATTTAGGAAGAGAGGTTAAAAAGGCCTGGGTAATAGGAATTATGCTTTTTTCATTCCTAGGTTTACTAATAGGACATGCAGTTGAGTTTATTACTTTAGCAGGGAATAGCGGAGAACTTTATGAAACATTACTTGTTTGTTCAACAGTAGACTTTGTCTTTATCTTTTTGTCATTTGTTTCATATTTATGGGTGGATGATATAGAGACAAAATTAGGAAAGAAGAAAAGTATTGACAATAGTTTAGAATGGTTTTGGAATAAAGTCTAGTCAAAAAGGAAAGAAGGGGATACTATGCCAAAATTTTATTTAACCACACCGATATATTATCCAAGTGGAAAATTTCATATTGGAACGGCATATACCACAGTATTAGCCGATACGATTAAAAGATATAAACAAGCTAGAGGGTATGAGGTTTATCTACTTACAGGAACAGATGAACATGGACAAAAAATTCAAAGAGTAGCCGAGGCAAAAGGAAAATCACCACAAGAACATGTTGATGAAATGGCAGTGGAAGCTAAAAAGTTGTGGGAGTTAATGGAAATCGAGTATGATGATTTTATTCGTACTACTGAGGAAAGACATACAAAAGTAGTAGAAGCAATTTTTGATAGGTTAATGGAACAAGGTGATATTTATAAGTCAGAATATGAAGGTTGGTATTGTATGCCTTGTGAGACATATTTTACTCAGACACAATTAGTAGATGGAAAATGCCCTGATTGTGGTAGAGAAGTAAAGAAAATGAAAGAAGAATCTTACTTCTTTAATATGAAAAAATATGCAGACAGATTAATTAAATTTTATCAAGAAACTCCTAATTTTATATTGCCTGAATCTAGAAAAAACGAATTATTCAATAACTTCTTAAAACCAGGACTAGAAGATTTATGTGTTAGTAGAACTAGCTTTGATTGGGGAGTAAAAGTGCGTAAAGATCCAAAACATGTTATTTATGTATGGCTAGATGCGCTAACAAACTATATCACAGCACTAGGATATTTATCAGATGATGATAGCTTGATGCAAAAAAATTGGCCAGCAGATGTGCAAATTGTAGGAAAAGATATTATTCGTTTCCATGGTTTATATTGGCCTATTTTCTTAATGGCATTAGATTTACCACTTCCAAAGCAAATTTATGCTCATGGATTTATTATGATGAAAGATGGCAAGATGTCTAAATCAAAAGGAAATGTGATTTATCCTGAACCATTAATTGAACGTTATGGATTAGATAGCCTTAAATATTTCTTATTAAGAGAAATGCCTTATGGACAAGATGGAACTTTTACGCCAGAAGGGTTTATAGAGAGATTTAATTATGATTTATGTAATGATTTAGGAAATCTATTAAATAGAACAATTGGAATGATTAACAAATATTTTGGTGGAGAAATAGCGGGCTATTCTAATCCTCAAACAGTCATTGGAGAAAATGTTAATTTAGCAGAATTAAATCAAGAAATTGAAAAATATTCAAATGGAATTATCCATGAAGTAGAAAATTTGCTAGATACTTACCATATAGCAAATGCTATTACACAAACATGGGAATTAGTATCTAGAACGAATAAATATATTGATGAAACAGCACCTTGGGTATTGTTCAAAGAAGAAAAGCTAGATGAGTTAAAATCAGTAATGTATCATTTAGTAGAAAATTTAAGAAGAATTGCAATTTTAATTGCACCATATATGAAACATACTTCTGATAAAATGCTAGCACAATTAGATATTTCACAAGAATTTCAAAGTTGGGATAGCTTAAGTCAATATGACAAGTTGAAAGATATAAAAGTAACAGAGAAACCAGAAGTATTATTTGCAAGACTGGATAGCGAAGTTGAAATAGAAGCGATTAAAGAAATGATGAAATAACTAAGGAGTAATTGTATGGGAAAAGTATTTGTAATTGATGGAACTGATGGAAGTGGAAAACAAACACAGTTTGAAAGACTACAAAATAGATTAACAGAGGAAGGTATAGATTATAGGACAGTTAGTTTTCCGAATTATGATAGTCCATCCTCTTCACTAGTGAAAATGTATTTATCTGGTGAATTTGGTGAAAATGCTAAAGATGTTAGCCCATATATTGCTTCAACATTTTATGCTGCAGATAGATATGCAACATACACAACTAAGTATAAAGAATATTATGAAAATGGTGGTATTATATTGGCAGATAGGTATACTACTGCTAATATGGTACACCAAGCGGGAAAAATACAAGATAAAGAAGAACGAGAAAAGTTTTTGGAATGGTTATGGAATTTAGAATTTGAATTGTATGGTTTACCAGTGCCAGCAGAAGTATTCTTTTTAAAAATGCCACCAGAAAAAGCTTTAGAATTAATCAAAAGCAGAGAGAACAAGTTTACTCATAGTACACAAAAAGATATTCATGAAAGAGATAAAAGCCATATTACAGATAGTTTTAATGCTGCTTGTAGTGTAGCACAAAAATATAACTGGTATACAGTAGAATGTACGAAGGATGGACAAGTGAGAACAATAGATGATATTCATGAGGAAATTTTTCAAGAGATTAGGAAGCATATTTAATATACTTGACAATGATAAAAGGAAAATAGTATAATAAAGATAGTAAAATCATGGTGTTTCACAGCCGTGTAAATGAGAAAGTTATAAATCGGGTGTTTCACAGCCTTATAAGTGAGAAAGTTATAAATCGGGTGTTTCACAGCCTTATAAATGAGAAAATTAAAATCGGGGGAATATATTCAAAATAATTGGATATATTCTCTCTATTTTTTTCGATAAGGAGGTGAAAAAATGAAGTTAAATTTATATAGTATAAGTGATAGATATATAAGATATTTGAGAAAATTTGATGATAGAATTTATGATAATAAAGAAGAAATAAAAACTTATAAAAGGAAGTATTTAGGAGTAGTATTAACTATAAATGAACTAAATTACTATATTCCAATGTCATCTCCAAAAAAGTCTGATTACATAAATTGGGAGAAGAAGATTATAAGGAAAGATACAAAGACTATCATGAGAATTAGAATAGGGCAACATTTATATGGAACGTTGAGGATAAGCAACATGATTCCTGTTCCAATAACAGAATTAGATTCATATGTCGTATCAGAAGAAAAAGACCAAAAGTATAAAGAAGTGGTACTTGGAGAGTTGCGATATATAAATAACAACAGTAATAAAATTATAAAATATGCTAAAATAGTATATGAACAAAAAATGAAAGATATAGATATAGCATATATAAAAAATACTGTTAACTTTAAAATAATAGAAGAGAAGTTGAAAGAATGGGAGAAAGAGAAGTATTAAAATTTATTAAGTAAATATGTAATGATTTGACATTTTTTAAAAATTATGTTAACATATAGGCGTTAGCTATAAGCAAATTTGTAGTGCTAAAAGCACAGAAAGGGTAAAGGTAGACATCATGTTCGAGAACTTCAAAAGAAACCGGAAACTCAAGGCCTTCCGTAGCAACAATGTGAGGTGCGTGCAGTATAGTCCAGAATCGCGTGTCATCGCCTTGAACGCTGGAAGGTTGGGCGCTCAGCTGGGCTTTGATTTAGTTGAGTTTGATGGCAAGCTTCAGTTGGCCTTCCACGGCGACCTCATCGCTGGCGACGGAGAAGCACTGGCAAGGGTCATGAAGACCATGTGGAACCAGCAACTTCCTGAGTTCAACGAGGATGAACGCTTGCGTGAACAACTTGGCAAGCAGTCGCACCTTGTGCCCTCTGAAATAGCGGAAAGCGGATTTGAGAACAGCGCCCAAGAAGCCGAGATTCTCTACTTCCGTGACATGGCCGACTACGTTGCTGGCATGCCGAACGTGGTTACTGTCACGGTGAAAACTTCGTGGCAGATTGACAAGTAAGTTTTACCCAAGACCAAAATAAGGTCAAAACTCTTAAATGAGGAGCAAATAAAGGAGTACAATATTTTCGAATGAAAATGATTGTGCTCCTTTATTGTAAAGTTTTTTAGAAATTATAGGGTAGCAAAATGGAGAAGTTTTCATAATATATATTAAAAACAGTGAGAGGAATATATTATGAATAAAATCAAAATAAATACTGCCGAAAAAGAATTATATTATCAAGGGGAAGTTATTGTTAGATATAAAATTGAGTATCCAGAAATAACTTCTTCTAATTTTGAAAAGGGAATGCAAATTTTTAATCACGAAAACAGAAAAATGGCTTTTGAGTTAAAAGAATATGCAGAAGGAGAATTATATGAACAAGCAAAGCAAACATATAAATATAATAAGCAAAATGGATATCCTATTATGGTTTATGAACTAATTAGAGAGTGTAATGTTACTTATAATCAAAACCAACTACTTAGCCTATATTGTGATGAATACATTTTTGAAGGTGGAGCACATGGAAATACTATACGAAAATCTCAAAACTGGGATTTAAAGTTAGCCAACGAAATTCCATTACAAGCATTCTCAAAGGGAAATCCATATTATCTTATTGATATTTTAAAGCAAATTAATAACCAAATAGCAAAACAAATAGAAGAGGGAACAGGAGCATATTTTCCTGAATATTGTCAATTAGTATTAGAAACATTTAATATGGAAAATTATTATTTAACACCAAAGGGAATAGTTATTTTCTTTCAACAATATGATATAGCACCATACTCTAGTGGAATACCTACGTTTTTAGTGAAATAGAGAATGGTGTTGAAAAATATCTTGACTATGGAATATTTTTTATGTATAATTAATATAATAATGATGATAATTAATTATCATTCATAAAAAGTTAGAATACCCTTGCTAAAGTAGGGAATTAAAAAAGTAGGAATATCCTTGCCAAAGTAGGAAATTAAAAAAGTAGGAATATCCTTGCCAAAGTAGGAAACTAAAACAGTAGATATGGCAGTCTAAAAAAGATTGCCATATCTTTTAAGTTAAGGAGTAGCAAATGAAGAATTTAAAAATCTATTATATAAGTGAAGGCTATATTAATTATTTAAGACAGTTTGATAAAAATGTAGCATATAATAAAAATACCACAAGACCATATATAGGAATAGTATATACATATAATAATTATAATTATTTTGCACCATTAGCATCACCAAAACTAAAGCATAAAAATATAAATCCGAAAGCGATTGATATTTTTAAAATAAAAAATGGTGAATTAGGTGTTGTCAATATAAATAATATGATACCTACACCAATTGAAGAATTAACAGAGGTTTTACCAACTGTAACAGACATAAAATATAAAAAGATGCTAGAAGGACAGTTAACTTTTTTAAACAATCATAAAGCGGATTTGTTTAAGAAGATAAATCATTTTCAAAATATGTATAGAAAAGGGCATTTAAGTGCATCTATTTTAAATAGATGTTGTGATTTTAATCTGTTAGAAGAAATGTTCAAAAAGTATGCTAATTGATAGAAATAAGAATAAAAAAATAGCCAAGTTTTACAAGACTATTTTTTAGTTTTTCTATTTCTCAATCAACTTCCTAATAACCTCATACAAATAAGGCTTGTACTCTTCGATAGGAAGTGGCTCATTATATAAAATAGAGTTAAAGCAAGTTGAACTAACTAACTCAATAATCATAAACAAAGTAACATCAGGTTTTTCGATAGATAAGTGATTATCTTCAATTCCTTTCACAAAGAGTCCATAAATGCCATTTTCTTTTTGGCTATTATCCTCATAAATTTTCATGACAGCTTTATTATAAATTCCCAAAGACAAGTTTTTAGAAATGAATTTTAACAAAAGAGGATTTCCTGTTAATTCATCTATAATATAATTAATCACAAAAATAATTTGATCTGAAAAGTTAGAGATGTAGTTTTTATGCAAAGTATCTAGCGCATCTTGAAAAAGTTTGCGAGAGTGTTTTGCAATAAGCACATCTCTAATTTCATATTTATCTTTAAAATACAAATAAAAAGTACCTTTGGCAACATTAGCGTTGTCAACAATATCTTGAATAGAGGTATCTTTGACACCTTTTTCTGTAAATAATTTAAAAGCAGTATCTAATAACCTGCGTTCTTTTTCCAATTTATTATCTTCTTCCATAAGCACCTCCATTAAAATAGGGTATAGTTCTATTATGACATAAAAATGACGGTTAGTCAATTATTTACTAAAAATATATTATATTAATTGCTAATAGCTAATAGAAAAGTGTAGTCCGCACAAGGCGAGCTTGCGAGCGCCTGTTGCTTTCTTCTGCTATTTATTGTTATTAAATAAGAAGAAAGCAACCGTAAGGACAAACGCTATATTAGCTATTAGCAATTAAATAAATATTAAGGCAAAAATCTTAACACTTTCTTAAAACTAAAAATATTTTTATAAACATATTGACCAATGGTCAGTAAAAGAGTATAATACAAAATGACTGTTGGTCATATGATATATAAACGAGAAAGGATGATTAAAAATGCAGAAGTTTAGTCAGTTAATTTGTAAACACAAAAAACTGGTTCTTATCATAGCTTTACTATTATTAATTCCATCTGCAATTGGTATGATGGCAACAAGAGTGAACTATGACATTTTAGTTTATTTGCCAGAGGACATTGAAACATTGCAAGGACAAAAAATATTACAGGATGATTTTAATATGGGAGCATTTTCAATTGTTGTTCTGGAGAATATGGATACAAAGGATATTCAAGATTTAGAAAATAAGTTTAGAGAGTTTGATACTGTTGAAAAGGTAATAGGATTAACTGATGTAATAGGTACAAACTTTCCAGTAGAAATGTTACCAGATGAAATTAGAGATATTGCATATAGAGATAATGATACTTTATTTTTAGTAACTTTTAGTGATGGAATTTCATCAGACGAAACCTTAGAAACTATTACAAAAATGAGAGAAATTACAAATGAGCAATGCAAAATTAGTGGTATGTCATCTGTGATCTTAGACACAAGAAACTTATCTAATTCAGAAATTGCTATTTATGTTATGATTGCAGTAGCATTATGTATTATCATTTTACAAATCGCATTAGATTCCTATTTTGCACCATTTCTATTGTTACTGAATATAGGGATAGCAATTTTATATAACATGGGAAGCAATATCTTTTTAGGAGAGATTTCCTATATCACAAAGGCAATCAGTAGTGTATTACAACTAGGTGTCACAATGGACTTTGCTATTTTCCTATATCATAGCTACAAAGCAGAAAAGGAGAAAAGTCAAAATAAAGAGCAGGCAATGGCAAATGCTATTTGTCAAACTGCTACTTCAGTAGTAGGAAGTTCCTTAACAACGATTGCAGGATTTTTAGCGTTATGTAGTATGAATTTAACACTAGGAAAAGATATTGGAATTGTCATGGCAAAAGGTGTTCTATTTGGACTAATTTGTGTTATCACAGTTCTTCCAGCTATGTTGTTACAATTTGATAAAGCAATTGAAAAGACAAAACACAAAGAGATTTTACCAAAATTTACAGGACTAAAAAACTTCAATATGAAATACCATAAAGCAATTATTGTAATTGCACTTATCATTTTACCATTTGCCATTTATGGCTATACACATACAGGAGTTTACTATAACCTAGACAAATCATTGCCAGACGACTTACCAGGTGTTGCAGCAACAAATATTTTACAAGAAAAGTTTGGGATTGTTTCAACAGAAGTAGCATTAGTAAAAAACGATATGCCAACAAATCAGATGACAGAGATGTTAAATAAAATAGAGGAAGTAGAAGGAATAGAGTGGACATTAGGGTATAACAAACTAGCAGAGTTAGGAATACCAAAAGAAGCTTTACCAGAAGAGATTTTATCCATTTTTGAAAATGGAGATTATCAAATGATTGTTATTAATTCTAAATATGAAATGGCAACAGATGAGTTAAATCATCAGATAGACCAAATTAATACTATTTTAAAATCGTATGATGAGAAGGCAATTTTAGCAGGAGAAGGACCTTTAATGAATGACTTAGTAGAAATTGCAGACCATGATTTTAATAGTGTTAATATTGTATCTATAGCTGTTATTTTAGTAATTATGATATTTGTACTAAAATCTGCTTCTTTACCAATTATTTTAATTGGTATTATCGAGTTTGCTATTTTTATTAATATGGGAATCCCAGCTTATACTGATACAATATTACCGTTTGTAGTTTCCATTGTAATTGGAACTATTCAACTAGGAGCTACTATTGATTATGCTATTTTAATTACTACCAAATATGTAGGACTTCGTAAAGAAGGAAAGGACAAAAAACGAGCAGTAGATGAAGCATTAGGAACTTCAATCAGTTCCATTGTAACAAGTGGACTATGTTTCTTTGGAGCAACCTTTGGAGTAGGAATATATTCTAAAATTGAAATGATAGGTTCTTTATGTAGTTTAATGTCAAGAGGGGCTATCATCAGTATGATAGTTGTTATTACGATATTACCAGCCTTTTTATTAGCTTGTGACAAATTCATTTGCAAAACAACAAAAGGTATGAAAGAAATAAAGGAGTGAAAATTATGAATAAGATAAAATCTAAATTAATTGCAGGAGGCTTATTAGTTAGCTTTCTTGCTTATACATCACCAGTGCTTGCTTATGCTAAAGATGAAACCGTTTATACTAAAGTAAATACACAAGGAGAAAGTTATAAAACCATAGTAAGTACACAAATGGAAGATGGAACACATACACAAGAAGAGACTAATAAAAAGTTGCCAATTACTTGTAAAATGAAATACACCTTAAATGGAAAAGAGATTTCAGCAGAAGAATTAGCAGGAAGGAGTGGAAAGGTTACTATAGAAATCACATATACAAACCACGAAAAACATGTAGTATCAGTAAATGGCATTAAAACAACTATGTTTACGCCATTTGCAGTAGCGACGGGAGTAATTGTCAATAATGAAACAAATACAAATATTACAGTTAGCAAAGGAAAGATAATGAATGATGGAACCAAAACTATTATTGTAGGTATGGCAATGCCAGGGATGCAAGAAAGTTTAGGACTTTCTAAAATAAGCTTACCAGAGAGTGTTAAGATTACTTTTGAAACAACTAATTTTGAATTAGGTAACATATTTACAGTTGCTACACCTAAATTATTAGAAGATGACGACAAAGAATTATTAGCAGAAATAGATGAAATCTATGGAAAGGTAAACACTTTGCAAAGTTATAGTAATCAAATTGAAAAAGGTGCAAATGACTTGAAAAAAGGAACTACTACTTATTATCAAAAATCACAAGAATTTAATCAAGCGATGAACCAAGTAGAAAAAGGTGCTAATAGTGCAAATACAGAGTATGCGAAATTAAATCAAGGAATAGCAAGTTTAAATGCTAATAGTGGAACATTAAATAATGGAGCAAAACAAGTCAGTGAAGGTATGACAGCTATGCAAAGTGGAGTAGCAACAATAAGTACGAAACTAGGACAATTAGAAGCAGGGATCCAAATGATTAGCATAGGTGCAAAGCAAGTGAATCAAGGTGTAACTATTGCACAAAATGCAGCAAAAGATGTAACAACAAAAGTACTTACCGCAAAAGCTACAATACAAGCAACAATTGATGCAAATAATCAAACTATTAGTACATTAAATCCTGCAATAGATGCAGATAAGATCAATGCTTTGCAAACTAGTAATGCAACATTACAACAAAGTTTATCTACATTAGATAGCTTAGCAATAAATGACCCAACCAGTAATTTAGCCATTTTAAATGGTTCGCTCGCACAAGTAAAAACAGGGATAGAAGGAAATGGAACAGCACAAAATCCAGGATTGGTATTAGGTAGTCAAACAGTAAGTCAAGGTATTTCACAACTAAAGAAAGATGGAGTAGATGTACTTGTTTCTCAAACTACTAAATTAGTAACAGGAAGTAAACAATTATATGATGGAACAAAGACATTAAAACAAGGAACAGCAACATTGGAAAATGGTTCTTCACAAATGCAAGCAGGTTTGTCTAGTTTACAAAGTGGAACTTCAGAGTTGCTACAAGCCAATAATCAATTAACAGATGGTGCTAAAACATTACAAACAGGAGCTACAACTCTTGCAAGTGGAATTCATACTTTCAATGAAGAAGGAATTAAACCTATTTGCAACTATATTAATGGAGATTTGAGAAATTTAACAAACAGGGCAGAAAAAATGTTTGAATTATCAGATGATTATCAAAGCTTCATGAATTCAGATGAAGAGGAAAGAGGAAAAGTAAAATTTATCATTTTGTCAGATAGTATTAAGGAAGAAAAAGAAGGAAAAGAGCAAAACAAATAGAAATAATAAATATGGAGTAAAGAATAGGAGAATAGATATGGAATATTTAAGAAAAATATTAAAGAAAACAGGTTGGAGTTCAATTATAACTTCTAGCATATTTGCAATTATTGGTATTGTTTTAATTGCTAATCCAGAAACGACAATAACTATTATTACTACTATTTTAGGAATTTCATTAATAGCAATAGGTGGATATAAAGTGTTTGAATATGTCAGAAACAAAGGGCAATATGACTCTTATAGTTATGACTTAGCTTATGGAATTATTGCAATCATATTAGGAATAGTAAGTATGGTTTATTGGAAAGAAATAGGAACCATTTTTAGGATTCTAATTGGCTTATGGATTATTTATAGTAGTGTGATTAGGGCGACATTATCTTTAAAATTAAAAAGTACAAAATCTAAAGTGTGGATTTATAGCTTAGTAATTGCCATTATTATGCTTACTTGTGGTTTATATACTATATGTAATGCTGGTGCAATTGTTATGACAATTGGAATCGTAGTTTTAATTTATTCTGTTTTAGATGTTATAGAGGGAATAATATTTCTTAATAATCTAAATAAAATAGCATAATTTCAAAATAAATTTGCATTCAGAATATAGATAAGGTATACTAAGGCTAGTACAAAAGAAAAGGGGAAGTTTATATGGAAAAAAAGAAAGCAGTAAAAAAAGTTCTAAAAGTTATTGGTATTATTGTATTAATTATTATTGCACTGTTTATGATAAATACAATTAGAAAACTTGCTATTATAAAAAATATACAAAAAAATGCTAATCAGTATACATCAAGTAAGAATTATCATATAAAATCCGTTGGAAGTGGTATGAATGAAGATAGTACGACTATTATAAATAGTTATTGTAAAGGGGACAACACATTAACAACACTTGAAATGACTAGGGATGGAGAAAAAATACATAAATTATCTGTATATGATAATGGAATAAAAAAAGATGTGTTCACAGAAACGTCTAAACAAAAAGTGGCAGAAATGGATGTAGAAGAGAGTATGAATCTTATTATGCCAATATATAATTATTTCGAAGGAGCATCTAATATGCAACTAATATGGATGGCAATTGTTTCAAGAGTGGAAGATATTGAGTATAATGGTAAGCAATGCTATCGAGTGGCAAATAGTCCATCATCATCTGTTTTAAAAACAGATAATAATAACATTGATGAAGTATATATCGAAAAAGATACTGGGTTAGTTATTAGAACTCATTTTGGAAATACAATTTCAGAAAGAGAATATGAATTTAATAATGTACAAGACGATATTTTTACAGAACCAGATATTAGAGAATATGAAACACTAAAAAATGATTCCATAAAATAAACTCTTTTCAATAGGAAAGAGTTTGAGAGTATAGAAAAAGTTGTGTAAATAAATCCTTCCGTGATAAAATATAAAAATATCAAGGAGGGATTTTTTCTATGGGTAAAAAAGTAGAAAAAAATGAACTAGTAGAAGAATTTTTTAGAAGGAATGATCCAAAAGATATTAAATCCATGGGTGATATGTATGTAGCATGGAAGGAATTTTTTGCTCCTGCTTTTCAAAATCTACTAGATGCTGAGATGGAAGCAAAATTGCGGATACTCTAAGAATAAAAGAACAAACAATGAAAATTCTAGAAATGGATATTATCCTGAAAGAACAGTATTAACTGAAATGGGTGATATTCCTGTCAAAGTTCCTAGAGATAGAAATGGAGAAATTGATTCTGATTTAGTTCCTAAATATTCTAGAACTGTAAATGGATTTGATGAAAAAATAATCTCTATGTATGCTTTAGGTTTATCTGATAAAGATATTCAAGAACAAGTAAAAGAGATTTTTGGTTGCAATATATCAACTGATATGATTAGCGATATTACTGATAAAATCATCCCTGAAATTCAAGATTGGCAAAAAAGAAAGCTTGAAAAAGTTTATCAAATTATCTTCATAGATGCTACTCATTTTCATGTAAGAGATAATGGTCAAATAGTAAAAAAGGTTGCTTATGTAGTATTAGGAATTGATGAAGATGGAATGAAAAAGGTCTTAACAATTACGATCGGAGAAAACGAGAGTGCTAAATATTGGATGACAGTATTAAATGAACTTAAAAATCGTGGTGTTCAAGACATATTAGTATTATGTGCTGATGGACTAACAGGACTAAAAGAAGCAATTTCAGCAATTTATCCTAAGACTGAATATCAAAGATGTATTGTTCATCAAATAAGGAACTCTTTAAAGTATGTTCCATATACAGACAAGAAAGAACTTGCTTGTGATTTAAAAACAGTTTATCAAGCATCTACAGAAGAATTTGCCTATACAAATTTATTTAGAACTAGATGATAAGTAGAAAACAAAATATCCAGGGGCAATTCAAAGTTGGATTGATAACTGGGATGTCCTTTCTGTTTTCTTTAAATTTTCTGCTGAGATACGAAAGATAATGTATACTACAAACGCAATAAAAAGTTTAAATAGTACATACAAAAGAATTAATAGAAATAGGAATGTATTTCCAACTGACATGTCATTACTTAAAGTATTGTATTTATCAACTTTAAAAGCTGAAAAGAAATGGTCTATGAGAGCAAAGAACTGGGATATTTGCTTATCACAATTCAAAATTATGTATGAAGGTAGAATCTAAAAATAAAGCCTAAAAAATAATAGGCTTAAGAAAAAAATTCTTAAGTCCTATTAAATTTACACAACATTTTTCTAAAGCATTGATTTTTTAGAAAAATGTAATTAAAATATGATTAAATTTTAAGTGTCAATTTTTTCAAGTTATCAATCGGAAGGATATCCGATTTACACAACTTTTACGATAGTCTCAGGAGTTTTATTTTTTAGTTATAGAAAAAAATTTATTTCTTTTATTTTTTTCTTTGTTTCTTCATAACCTCTTTGATAAAAATATTCCATTTTGCTAGTGTCTAATAATGGAGTATTGATAGTATTTATTTTTAACAAATAATCTGCTCCCACTAACTCGTAATTAGAAAGTTCTTGCCCCATTAATTCTATAGAACCACTAATAACGTCAATGATATTTTTATTTTCTTTACATTTTAATTTTTTAGGAAACACAATGCTAATTACTTTGTCAACGCCATTTTCCTTTAGTTCTTTCCAAGGAACATTTTCTCTAATTCCGCCATCTACTAATTTATGGTCTTGATAATTGCATGGTGAAAATACACCTGGAAAACTACAGCTAGCTCTTACTACTTTGGCAATAGGGGCATCGTATATGTACTGTACATGATTAGAATAATTTTGTCTTGTTTCTTTAGTTTGATTAGAAAGGGAAGTAAAAATATATACAGTTCCATCATCTAAATCCACACTAGAAACCATAAGATTTTTAGGAACCGCTTTTATGTTATAAATGTCCTTTTCTAAACATGCTTTTTCCATTATTTTTTCTATTGATTTTCCACTATTTAAGCCATTTATTACAATTTGCCTTTTAAAAACTAGTCCTGAAATAAGTTTTAAAATATGGCTCCATTCAATATATTTTATTTTTTTAGCATATTTTTTAAATAATAGATATATTTCATCGGCAGTATATCCAATTGCATATAGTGTTGCTACAATACTTCCAGAGGAGGCTCCCGAGATATAGTCAAATTGTATGTTTTCTTCTTCAAAAGCCTTTAATGCGCCAATATGGGCAGCACCTTTTATTCCACCACCGAGCTAAACATAATCCTATTTTCATATTCCTACCTTCTTTCATAAAACATTATATGAATATAGTGAGATAAATGTAACAAAAATGAACTTATTTCATATGATATAACAAAAGAAATGAGGGGAGTTTGTTTTTATGGATTATGAAATTATGATGAACGGAAATGTAAAAATTGGTACATATGCTCCAGATTTTGAGGCTGAAACAACTATGGGGAAAATAGAGTTAAATCAATATAAAGGAAAATGGGTTATTTTATTCTCACACCCAGGAGATTTCACCCCCGTATAGTCTTTCAATTTGGGGAAATATGAAAAAAGCCTGATATTGCCTTGATTTTTCTATATGGATAAGTTAGTCAAATTTGGAATAAAAACGGCACAAAATCGATTGTGGAGCAATTGGTTGGGAAGAAAACTAAATATTGAAAGAATTTAAAGGAGTATGGATAGAACATTGGACAAGCCTATATATAAATAATGTTTTAGAAAAGACTTGAACTTTAATTTAAGCAGAGTTAACATCACACACATAGTTAGGAGGTGATGTTAAAAATGGAAGATGAAAGTATATTAAAAGTAATACTTGAAGCAAGAGAAGAAGGATTAGCAACCATAACTAAAGAGGATAAACTCTTTATGAAAGAACACAATATTAGTAGAAGTAAAAAGAGATATTACTTAGAACAAGAATTGAAAAAGATTCCATATAATCTCAAGTGGTTAAAAGCAAGTATTGAAAAACTGTTAGACGATTATATAGAAACTATTAATTCAGAAACTTCATATTTTTGTGAAAAATATTATATGGCAGGTCTAAAAGATGGAATAAAGTTAAGAGAAGAATTAAAGTAAATTTCTAAAAAACAAATATAAATTTTATTATTTATATTTGTTTTTTGGGCAAAAGATGAGATATCTATTTGATATCGTGAGAAAATGAGAGATATCTCGATAAAAGTTACACTTTTAGGCAGTTTGTAGGAGTGGAGTGGTCTCCCTAATCCTGCAAATTGCCAGAAGGCAATTTGATTCCTAAAAGTAGGAGCAAGAAAGGTTAAAATAATTGAAAGAGAAAATGAAGAAAGAAAAGTTAATTACAGTTGTAGTTAGAATATCAAAAGAGAAAAAAGAAGAAATTACAAAAGCAGCAGCTACACAAGGAATATGTGAAGTAGATGTCATTAGAAATGGAATAGAAAAAGAATTAAATTTACAAAGGTATAAGGACAATTTAGACTTTATTATAAAAGAACTTGATAGAATGATAGAAGCAAAATTGGATCCTTTTATTAAGAGTCAAAGAAAAATTAATGCAAAATATTTGAGAACTAGTGCTATTAATACATATTTACAAGGTGAAGTTCTAGATAGATTATTCGGAGATGATTTGCATAGAATTTTTGTAGAGATGTTATCAAATGCAAGAGAAAAAGCTAATTGCTACATAAATCATGACACTGAAGGAATGGATAAAAAAGATTTATATGATTTTTATGAAATAGGAGAATTATATAGGGATGAGTATAAAAATGAATGACTTTGAGTTGTGTTTCTGATGATAAAAGTGTTATAATACTTTTAGACAATTAGTAATTGTGCGCCCAGCAAAGGGTAAGTAATCTAACGGGTGGAAACCCCGTCTGGCTAAGGTCTAACCAAACCACCAGTAGCGAGTTTTGTGCT
>JAAWKD010000055.1 GCA_022797215.1 Clostridia bacterium | reverse complement strand
AATTTGATGTTCTAACTTAAATTCTTTGTAAATAATTTTACAACCAAAAAAATTAGATGTAAACTCATTTATTTACATCTAACAGTATACCTGTAATTTCTATTTTACTTTTTTATAAATGTTTTCACAAGATTTACATGTAATTTTCATTTCATAGTTAGCTACTTTTTTATCCAATATTGTAATTAAAGGTTCGCTATCTTTTGGACAGCATAATCTATTTTTAATATTCACTAATTCATCAACACAACTTTTACCTGTTTTACTATCTTCAAAATCTAAAAATGCACCACCTTGACTTCCACAATTACATTTATATTTCAACTCTAATCTATCATAAGTAGAATAACATAAATATCCTATGTTTTCATTACACTTATCACAATACATC
Organism: Clostridia bacterium; assembly: GCA_022797215.1. GTDB lineage: Bacteria > Bacillota > Clostridia > TANB77 > CAG-508 > CAG-273. Next base: position 8,923 of record JAAWKD010000055.1, on the reverse strand, counting down.
CACCCACCATAATTTGTTGCTAGTCTTATATTTACTAGTTCTTTATTTTTTAATACTCTTGCCATAAATTTACCTCCTTTGATATTTGTCATTATCTATCTTTTATATAATTTAATATTTTAGTTGTTAGTGGTTTAAATATATAATACATTATATACCCAAGCACTCCTCCAGTTACATTTGTTATTATATCAGTTATATCTGATGACCTAAAACCACTTATGAAAGGTTGTAGTATTTCTATACTCAAACTTAATAGAAAAGTATAAAAAACAACCTTTAATAATTTAGCATTTTCTTTTTTGGTTAAAGGTAATAAAAATCCAAAAGGAACTGTCATTATAACATTTAGCCCTACCTGTCTAATAAAATCTCCTCTACTATTTAAAACATCAATAAATGGAACTAAATTCATTGGTGTATATGGGTGATTAAATACAAATGGTATGGATGTTACTATAGGCATTAAAGTAAAATATAATACAAAAGATAAATATATATACATTGTAGTATTTACAAGCAATACATCTCTTCCTTTTGCTTTCCATTTTTTATAAAATTTTAAAAAATATATTATAATTAACACGACAAAGTCTACTAACTCTTTCATATCACATCACTCTTTCAACTTATAATCATTTTCTATTTGGCTTTCTTTTTATCAAAAGTAATTTTTTTAAATCTTCTAATAGTGAATCATCAGTTATTTCAAACATAACCCATTTCCCATCATGAAATGTTTGAGCATTATCATAAGTTTCTAGTGCATCAGGCGAAAGCTCTTTTCTTATTTCTTCAACTTTAGCTCTTTCATCTTTCCCAAAGATTATCATAAAACCTAACACATTTTCCTTAAAATAAAATGCACATAAAGTTTTTCCACCTTTTTTGAACTTATATTCATAAACCCATTTCTTACCACCATTATTCCAAGTTTGAGCCATGTCATATAACAATGTTATTGCATCAACCATATCATAAAAAATATTGACTTTATCAACTCCAACTAATCTCTCTAGTTCTTCTCTTTTTATATTTTCCATTTTATTGCTCGTCCTTTTCTTATATATTGTAAGTTTAATCGGCTTCTCTCTTATGATTTAAGTGTATTCCAATATGCCCTATTCCTAATATGATTGTAGATACTATTAAGAATATATTTCTACCATATATACCTAATAATAGAAATGCCATTACTGGCAAAGTTGCTCCTGCAACTGGTATTCCAAATAAACTGCAATACATATCCTTCATTGTTTTACTACCATCTAAAATTTTATTTAATTCTTTTGATTTATCATCACAATATACTAAATGTACCATAATTTACCTTATCTTTCTAATTGCTAAAATATAATTTAGCGATTACTTAATATCAAAATTTTCTGTTTTCAGATCACAATAATATCTACCACTTGTAGCAGTAAATTTTAAAACACAATAATCTGGATCAGTCACACCTTGTTTATAAAACAAGGTATCTCCCTTTTCCCAAATCATGTTTTTAGTTTCTGGGTCTGTTAAGACTTCCATTTTTCCTTTTAGCATAACACCAACATACTTAATTAACCCTTTATGATAAAAGTATATACTAGCATTAGAGTTATTTTTATATTGCTCTACTCGCATTGACGAAGTATTAGTAGAAAAGTAAAACTCTTTTAGTCCTATTCTTTTTCTAGGTTTTAGCATGGCTTTTACATTTGGATATTTTTCTTCATCAATAGAACATATAAAACTAACTTTCTGTTTATCAATCAATTTTTCTATTTTCTTTAAATCCATCATACTTCATCTCACTTTCCATTTACTATTTTTCAGTACAATGGCACTCTGAGTTAGTACAAGTACAATTGGGATTATATCCACTAGCACATTCCTCAGTACAAGTACATTTCCATCTTTTTAAATTAGGAAACAACTTTATACAATGTTCTTTCATCTCTTCATTAGTCATACCTGCTTGTTCTCCATACTTTGAACACATTTCTATATATTCTTCCATGGTAACCTTATCTATAAATTCTCCATTTTCATAGCAATATTTGCAATAATCTTCACTAATACTTCCATCTGTATTCGTACCTAATTGTTCCTTTGAAGTTATTGGCATACCGCAACTTTGACATATTTTATTCTCCATTTCTTCTTCCTCCATCTAAAAGTATTTTTCAAAAGGATTATATCATAAAAGGCAGATATCCTACAAACTATCTGCCAAATTATTTATTAATATTTTTTTATAAACTTTGAAATCAAAGCTCTACAAGTGTTCATTTGAATACAATCATAAAAATTTTGTGTTACTTCTTTTCCCTGTCCTACTGTTGTAGCATTTTGGGCATCTTCTTCTGTTTCCCAAAGTACAAAATCAGTCCATACTTTATCTTGTAAATAATGTTCCCAAGAAATAAACCCTTTTGCTTTAGAAATAACTTCATCATGTAATTTTTGTGTTAATTCCATAAACTGCTCTTCATTTACATCTTTCTTAAGCTTATATGAAAAAATCCATGCAGTTTTTGCCATATTCTTCTCTCCTTTCTCATCTATATTCCTATTTCACCTTTACACCTAATAAATAAAGTAAATCCATAACTTGAAATTGGTCTATTGTAGCTCCTTTTATATCCTCTATTGTAATAGCAATTCCTTCTATTTTGCTACTCGATAAATCAATATCTCTTAAGCTTGTTTTAAAAAACTTTGCTTGTGTTAAATCTACATTTTCAAAATAAGTATTTTTCATTTTAACTTCTTGAAAATAGCTATTCTTTAATCCTATATCTTTCAATAACATATTTTCTATGCTCGTCATCGAAAAATTCATATAACTTCCATTGTTTTCTAGAAATGCAACTTGATATAGCCTACTTTCTGCAAAATTACAACCTGAAATTTTACAATCCATGAATTCACATCGAATAAACGTAGTTTCTAAAAACTCTGTGTTAGAAAAATTGCATTTATCAAAAATCACATCTTTAAAAGTACATTTTTCTAATTTACCCTTTTGCATACAAACATTTTTAAATTTACAATGCTCAAATTCAACTTCATATAAACTGCTATTATCACATTCTTGATTTTCAAAATCATAGTAATCTAATTTTTCATCTTCTTTTAAAATACTAAGGTCTCCCTTTTCTAACTCTTTCATTTGAAGATTTTGTGGTTTTAAAATATTCATCTATTCTCCTTCACAAGTTTTCTTTCCATTTCTTTTCCAATATTTTTTAGTGAAGTCAATTCCCCCATAATCTACTTACCTTTCTTATCCCATATAAAAAATATACTTGCAAGGACTAGTAATATAGCGATTAATAATACATCCCACATATCCATAATTGGCTCTAAAATCATTTTAGATAATGCAATATTTATGATAAAACTAACAGGTATGGCTAATAAAAAAGTAATTCCTATTGCCTTCCTTTTTCTAGTTTTCAATCTCTTGAAAATGCCAAATATACACCACATATATGCAATTGCAATTAGTGACATAACTGCTCCTATTGAAAACACAGATTTTTCTTTTACTAAAATACTTAGTACATACAAATATGGAATTGTAAAAATACTGAAACTAATTAAGCTTTTACTAATCCCTCTTTTCCCCCATTTTATAATAGGAATAAATACTAACAATACAAAAGCAATAGAACTTGTTGTAATTCTAGACCAAGTAAATTGATTAGAAATTGCAAAGTCACAAATTACACATACTAGTAGCCCTAAAAACAATAATGATGAAAATAGAACAGCAACAATTGTATTTTTCTTAATTTCTACTTTTTGATTACTCTTTTCCATATTTTTCTCCCATCTATTTTTTACATCATAACATAAAAGTAAGTAGCTTGCAATTAGCTACTTACTCAATTCTTGGATAAATTTCTCTATATTCTCCTCTAATATCTCTATCTTCTTGCTTTCTTCTATATTTTTGCTTACCATTTTAACAAGATATTGTTAAAATATTTCCGTTATTATCAAAAATAGCAAATTCATCTTTCCCATAAAAAGTTTTGTGAAGTTCTTTTGCAATTTTTACTTTTTCTTTTAGGCTATGATACATCTCTTCTACATTGTTTACTGTAATAAATAGAGTAAATGTTGGTACAATTTCTCCTGTTTTTAAGGTTGGATATTCTTCAAGCAAATTTGTTTGTTCTTGTAACATAATTGAAATTTTGACCTTAACTAAAATAGCAAAATTCAAAACTTCTCCTTCTTCTGGAACACTTAACACCTTTTGAAATCCTAACTTTTCTTCATAGAATTGTATTGTTTCTTTTACATTTTTAACCATAATATTAGTTGTAATTGTTTCGTACATTTTTTTCTACCTCCATTAGGATTATATGTAAGCAGATTAAAATTGTATTGTAAAAAACGGACATTTTTTTACTGATAGTTTTTTAACATTTTTAATGGAGAAATCCCTGTGTATTTCTTAATTTCTCTAATCAAATGAGATTGATCATAAAATCCACAAAGGTATGCAATTTCTACTAAATCCTTATTTTCTTCTAGCATGAAAGTCAAACATAAATGCAATCTTAATATATTTAATAAAACTTTAGGTGCTACTCCATAGTTTGTTTTAAATACCCTATATAAATGTCTTTCATGATAACCAAACTTCTCTGCTATCTCTATAACACTTTGCTCTTTTGGATTTTTATATAGTTCCTCTACTAGTTCTACAAATTGCATTTCTTTTTGATTTCTTGTCCTTTCAAGCAAATAACATCTCAAGTATTCTATTCTTTCCTCTGTATCTTTTAAATTTAATATAACCTCCAAACTAATCTCTTTTTCTATTTCATTAAAAGGTATCTCTTTATCCATTATCTTATCTGCTCCTATATGAAAAAGCGAATAAAATACACTTGGTTTTAATCTAACCCCCATATAGTCTATATTTTGTTTTAGCTGGAAAGGCTCTGTTTCTTTGCTAAATCCTGCAAAACAGATGGTACGATTTACAAAGTCTATCACAATATCAATACAAGCATCTGGTAAAATATTGTTAGCTATGGTTTTGTCTAATATTTTCTTGGACTTCATTGTCCAAATACACATGCAATAGTCTTCTAATTCTTCAATATGATATTCTGTATATGCTACATTTTCTTTAAATTCTTTGTCTAGTAAATATGGTATTTGTTTTGGATAATACATATATGGTTTCCTTTCCAATTTATCGTTCTCTTATCACAACATCAACAGTGTCACCAAAACTCTTATTTATCTGTTTTCTCACTTGTTTTGTAATACCAATAATATAGCAAGGTGTTCCCATTTTTACTACTTGTCCACTATATGGTACTCCATCAAAAGAAGCATTTACCAATAATCTTCCTTCTCCAAATATCTCTTTAATATCATAAGGAATTTCTACATATGCAGCATCCATGTTTCCATTTTGAATAATTACTGCACTAAATTTTAATTCCATCCATAAACCTCCACAAACTACTCTATCTTATTTTTCAACTCTACCATGAAATCAAAGTAATTTTCAGTTCAATTATCTTCCTACTTATTTACATCATTTAATCAAGTAATGTTGTTCCATAAGAATTATCTATAGCACATAACCATTTTCCATCAATCTTTCTATACACATAAGTTGCTCTACGATCCATACTATATTCAGAACTTTCTTTATTTTCTGCATCTAATAGAGTTTGGGATAAGACCAATACTGTATCTCCTGCCTCAACCATTAACATTTTCCCTTGTGTTGGAACTACACTATTATTAAAATAGTCAGCAATTTTTATAAATGCTTCTTTAATAGCCTCTTTACCTTTAACTTCTAGTCCTGGCTTTACTACAAGTACAGCATCCTCTGTATAAAACTCCTTTAAATCATCAAATCTTTCTTCTTTTATCGCTTTATCAGCAGCCGCTATTAACTCTTCTATTTCTTTACTCATACTAAAATCCTTTCATTTTATAAATTACTCGTATAATGAACATGTAGTCCATTATACATTTTTTTATTCTTAAATCCATTGTATAATATCTACATAGACACTGTGGATTAGTGCAAATTACTATCGCTTTGACGATTACAATAATAGACTCTAACCACAGATGTTTGTTTAATTGTTAATTAGTTAGATAACGCTTGACGTTTAATATTGAACGAGTTTACTTTCGACAAGCATTTCGTGGAACACATTGTCTAAAACATTTTGTAAAGGAGTTTTTATTATGATTTATGTTGGAATCGATGTTGCAAAAGACAAACACGATTGTTTCGCTATGAATTCTGATGGCGAAATATTAATCGAAAAATTAACTATAACAAACAATTTAGATGGTTTTGAAACTCTCTACAATTCTTTAATCAGCCTTTCTGATTCATTAGACAATATTAAAGTAGGGCTTGAAGCTACTGGTCATTATAGTAATAATATTCTAAACTTTCTGACCGAAAAAGGATTTAATATCTATCTCATTAATCCATTACAAACTAATTTTTATGTAAAAGGTCAAAGCCTTAGAAAGACTAAAACAGATAAGTTAGATGCTCACATTATTGCTACAATGCTTATTTCAGATAACTTAAAACCCTACATACCAGTATCATATCATATTTCCGAATTAAAGTCACTAACTAGACATAGATTTCATTTAGTGAAAGAAAATTCAAAATTTAAAACATCTCTCGTAAGATTAGTAGATATTGTGTTTCCTGAGTTTCCAAAAATTGTTTCATCTGTTGCTCAAAAGTCTAGTCTAGCTTTACTTTATGAACTGCCAAGTGCAAAGGAAATTACTAAATGTAATCTTAAACATTTAACACATCTTTTATATGACAATTCAAATAAAAAATTTGATAGAGATAAAGCTATTGAGATTAGAGAATTGGCAAAAAAATCAATAGGTTTAAATAGTAATTCTGTTTCATTTGAGTTGAAACAAACTATTAGTATTATTCAATTTTTGCAACAGCAAATTGATGAACTTGATAAAAGAATTAAGGAAATTCTAAAAGAAATAGATACTCCTATTTTATCAATTCCTGGTATTTCTTTTAAGTTAGCTGGTACTATTATTGCTGAAATTGGAGATATATCAAGATTTGATTCTCCTGCCAAATTATTAGCTTTTGCGGGGCTAGATCCTTCAATATATCAATCTGGTAAGTTCTTTTCAACTCATTCTGTTATGGTAAAGCGAGGTTCTAAATACTTACGTTTTGCTTTAATGAATGCTGCTAGAATGGTTTGTATGAATGATACTGTCTTTAATGAGTTTAAAGATAGAAAATTATCTGAAGGCAAGCACTACAGAGTTACATTAGGTCATGTTGCAAAAAAGTTAGTGCGTATTATTTATTATTTACTAAAAACAAATTCGAAATATGAAGCTAGTAAAGTAGCTTAATTTAGACGTTTTTATATTAAAATAAGCATTCTTAGAAATGCTTATTTATGTTGCACAAAATATTTTTATTCATATTTTCCAGGTATTATTTTCTTTTCAAGATACCTCAAATTGTCTGGTAAATGATAACTTACAATATGATTAAAACTTTGTAACTTTACATTTCCCATATAATCAGCTACAAAAGTAATTTCATCAATTCCAATTGTATCATGTGGTCCAAGATATGGATAGCTATTAAAGGTAATTATACTATTGGATTTCTCTGATACAATATCTTTAATACTAACTGTATAATACATTACTGAAGGTAATTTAGTATAATATTCATCATAAAAATCATTTGAAGCAGAGCTAATTTTATCTAAATATGTGTTTATTATAGCTTGGTCATATTTGTTTCTCTCTATTGTATTGCTTGAACAAGGAACACTCTTTCTATAGAATATGCAACTTAAAATCACACAAAAAATGACGAATATTACTAAAAATACAATTTTCTTCATACAAATCACCTGTATAATTGTATTCATATTCATTATATAAATTACCAATCATTTATTTAAAAAATACTTTAATTTTTTTCTAATTTACTATTGACATTCATATAGTTAGTCTATTTGTCTTTATAATTATATATTAAATATATCTAAATACAAAGCACTTTGATTATTTAATATCTCCTGTTCATTTTCATTTAATTTTAATTGTTCAAACATTTCATCAGTAAAATCAACATTTTTCTTTGAAAAATAACACTTTCTTAAGCTAGGCTCACATTTTGCATTTGTTCCAAAGTAACCACCAAGCATTAAACCTTCTGTACCATTGCAAATATTTATTTCAACAACTGCAACATCAACTCTACTGCTTGTAGGTTTATAATTTTCCATTACAGCAAATACAATTTCATCATTACATATCAAGTACCCCTCTGAATATATTCTTTTATCGTGATAATCTACAAATTTTGCTTTGCAGATATTTTGTTTTTGTTCTAATTCTAATACATATTTATCAGGTGCAAACTTTTTAGTTCTAAAATTATAAGCATTAAAATAAACATATAATTTATCAGTGCCAAAAGGATTTTTAGATTTGTTATGTTGCATTGTTCTAATAGTATCATTTTCGTATAAATCAGCTTCATATATTCCAAGTTCTTCACAAATTATACTAACATCTTTAGCGTCTGGTATGACTTCTCCTTTTTCATATCTACTAACAATAGCTTTGCTTTTACCAAGACTTGTTGCAATATTTTCTTGACTTAACCCCTTTTTAATCCTATAATTTTTTATTCTTTCTCCAAAATCTTTGCTATCAAATTCAGACATAATATGCACCCCCTATAAACAAACTTATTATACTATTTTTTTACAATTTAATCAATGAATAATTGACATAACTGTTGATATTATGAATGAAATATGATAATGTCTTAAGTAATGAAATAGGAAAATGTCCCAACTAAAAAATATTTGTTCCTCTAAATGATATAATTTCTTTATCATTT
>JAAWKD010000014.1 GCA_022797215.1 Clostridia bacterium | reverse complement strand
TTCTTCTGTTAGTATTTCTTCTAACTTTTGTAAAATGTCTGCTTGAGCTTTTGCTTTTACATATTTAATAGCTTTTATATGTAATTCATGTGGCTTTAATCTCGTTGTATTAATTAAATATGTACGAATATATTGTTCATAAACACTATCTCCTACGTATGCCCATGTTAATGGTGACATTTGCCTTACTTCTTCTATACTTCTTGTTCTCTCTATTAGTTCCAAGTTTCATTTCTCCTTTAGTGTCAGCTTAAGTACGTACCTTTAACCAACACTTTTCAAAAATTATTTTATAATATCATTATTTCTTCTAAAAGCGTCAGTTAAAGATACGTCCCCAAACTGACACTTTCCAATGTAATTTTTCCTAGCTTTCCGCTTCTAAAATCGTCTAGTATAATACTTGCTACTCTTTCTAGATCTATTTCTCCTCCTGAAATAACAGCTCCACGTTTTTTTCCAATTAAATTCATGAATTCTACTATTTTTTCATTTTCTTCTAAATCTCTATTTTGCAAAATATCTTCTATTTCATTTTCTTGTAATTTATATCGTTCTTGTAAATTAGATAAATAGTTACTTTGTAGTATTTTTAATAATTCATATCCTATATCCAAAGTAGATAAAATATCATCTTTAATAGTTCCTGTATAAGCCAAATTCAAAGCTACTTCTTGATTTCCTAACTTTGGCCATAATACACCTGGTGTATCTAATAATTCTATTTGTTCTGATACTTTTATCCATTGTTTTTGTCTAGTTACCCCTGGTTTATTGCCAACCTGTGCAGTATTTCTTTTTGCAATTCGATTAATAAAAGAAGATTTCCCCACATTTGGAATTCCCAATATCATTATTCGAATAGACTTTCCTATTCTTCCTTTTGTTTGATATTTTTCTTCATCATAAATTTCTACTATTTTCTGAAGTACCTCTTGAATTCCTTTTCCTGATACAGAGTCTACTAGTACAGCTGGTATTTGTTCTTTCTTAAAGTATTCTATCCATTTTCTATTTTCTTGCTCACAAGCTAAATCTGACTTATTTAAGATAATAAGTCTTCTTTTATCTTTGACAATTTCTTTAATATCTGGGTTTTGGCTTGATATTGGAATACGACTGTCAATGATTTCTGCTACAATATCAATTAATTTTAAGTCTTCTATTATTTGTCTTTTTGTTTTCGCCATATGTCCTGGGTACCAGTTAATATTTGCCTTATTTTCGTTCATCTATATGCAACATTCCTTTCTTGCCTTTGCTTCGTGTATCTGCAAAAACACAAAATCCATAATTTCAATTCGATATCACATAATAACTATATTCTTATTGCATTTTCTATTATTTTTCTCATTTCTTCTTCATGTATTTTACATTCTTTTTGTTTCCATTCTTCATTCCATCTATTTTTTAACTCTCCATCTTTTGGTATCATATTGCACATAATTCTTAATTTGATACTTCCCTTATTGATTATCTCCTTATAAGTATCTTGTTTAGATGCTGGTGTTAAATTTGAGAATTTAGAATTGATACTACTTTGTACAATGCACAAATTTCCAAAAGTATCTACATCTTTCCAAGAGTCAAATGTTCCACTAGAAGGATTTTGTGGATACCAATGTTCAACTGAATTTCTAAATTCAAATTTAAAATCACTATATGCCTTTTTATCATTTTTCCATAATAAATAATCTAAATAATTAAATAAAATATGTGGTGTATCTGCTCCTTGTCTAAATGCATCTCCATCTTTAGATGTTCTATCAATGTATTCTCTAATTTCTGCTTTTATAAATTCCTCTAGCATTGTTTCAAATTGATACATATCTTTGTCCTCATTATTAACAAGCCATTTTATACTTTCTGTTATCCAATGCATAATTTTTGGAGAAGTATAAGAAACCCTTAAACAAGTTTGTAATTTCAAAAGATTATCATACTTTTCACATGACTTTGTATTGATATAATTTGGCTTTTTCTTTGATTGTTGACCACATCCCTCTAGTTCTTTTAAACTCCAATCTTCTCTTCTTTCTTCATCTCTAAAATATTCTCTTTTCACAATATATTTGTCAAACACATAACGTGCTTTTAGCAAAAACATAATAAAATTTTTAGAAAATTCTTTCTGATCCTCTTCTGTTTCACATTCAATATTAATAGCTTCTTCAAATGTTTCTACAAGATTTCTATCATCTAACAATTTATCCAATAATTTTTCCGTCTCTGGTTTAACAAATGCTTTCAATGTATGTAATAGAAAATAGGAATAAGAAGATACTACACTTCTAAATTTTCCTTCTGTATCTTCATTATCTGTAATATCCTTATTAGTATCCATCATATTTCCTTTAATTTGTAGTATATTTTGTATATTACTATTTTCATTGTTTTCTATCTTCTTACTTTTTATTAGGTCTTCTCTATCTAATTCACGCAATTCATTCCATTTAGGTCCAAAAATTCTTTCTCTCAATTCTTTATTAAAATGCATTTGTATATATCCTGTCATATCACTGCAAGCATTCCAAATATCAGCAAATATTTCTTGTTCTCCTATTGGCATTTTTCCCATTAGCCTTGCTTTCAATATATCTGTTTGTTCTAGCTGTTCTCCCCTTACATTCATAATTTCAAAATATTGATTTAAATCTGTATTCTCTGGAACTGTGATGGCATACATTTTTACATGTTTCAATTTCGATATAAAGGTCTTTTTATCAAAATCTTTTTTATTTATCTTATTTTCAATTACTCTTGCCCCATGTTCTAAATTTCGGTCTATTTTTTCATAATCAAATGCACTCCTATTTTCATTTTTAATAAATCTATCTTTACTTAGCTTTTCTATATGATTTAGAGTATAGTTTGCTTTTTCCCTACATTCATAATCAATATTATTTGGAATATCTAATTTTAATAGTTTTAATAACAAGAATAATGCTGTCAATCTTTGCTGACCATCTATTACTTCATATCTGTTTTCATCTTTTCTATAGTATAAAATTAAGGAGCCTAAAAAATATTGTTCTGCCTCTTTTCTATCATTTATATCTTCAATTAATTGCTCTATTTCTGTATCAGTCCATGCAAATTCACGTTGATATAGTGGTATTATATAGTTCATATCTTTGCCAAAAATATTATGACTGCTATTTTGTTCATAAATAACTTTTTCATTTATTGCATTATGATTTGAGTTTGACATTCCCTATTCCTCCTATAAATTTTTTAGCTTCTTATACAATTCATGCCATTTCTTCTTTTTTAAGATATCTTCTTCACTTGGAAGTCTCACTTGCATATTCGAAATTTCGTTATGTAATCTTGCATGGTAAATTTTTGAAAACATATCTATATGATTTGTATATTTTTCATTATACTCTCCTATTGCATATTTATTTATACTATCATATCCAAGATGTAGCAAATTAACTCTAAGTGTCATAGCCCACATAAATAGTTTCTTTATTGCTAGTTCTTCAAAATTATGAAATTTATCATAGTAACTCATTACTGCACAATAAAATAAATTTTCAACATACTCTCCTCCTACAGAATTTTCTGCTTTAAAAATTTCTTTTATATATGCAAATTTTTTATTATTTTCAATTTCATTTTTCACATTATTTTTCAAATTACAATAATGTTTCACCATTTCAAAAAAATCATTCCCAGCTATATATGGCTGATTTATTTGAAAATATGGACTTGCCCTTAATGCCCTTTTTGCATATGTATAGCTCGAATCCTCTCTTATCCCTTTATAAGTATCAATATTATTAACTGTAAAACCATAATTACACTTTTGCCATCTTTCCCATTTTAAAATAGGATACAAATATAAGGCAAACAATTCTTTTATTTCCGTTGGCTCTCTATTTTCCCACTCTTTAACAGCTTCTTTCATTTCATAAGGTTTGTCTTTCATTTCTCTTAAATGATATGCTTTTAATAGGTCGTGTGGTTCTAAAGCCTTACCTCTAGTGTTTTGTGAGTCAAATAACTGGAATGCTTCTGATTGTTTTTTTACTGTCAGTATTACTACCTCTAATATATTTTTAAATGCCTCTTTAAACTTTTCTTTTCTCTCTCTTTTTTCATTACTGTCATAAGCTGAAAACCAGTCTTCAATTACTTTATAGTTCTTATAAATGTTTTGTTGTGTTATTTTATTATTAAAATTCTGCTTGAATATGTTTGAACAATCTTTGTCACAAATATTACCATCTTCAATATAGAATTTAATTAAAGCCAATGTTATCATTCTTTGTTGTCCATCAACAATATCGTAATAATCTTCATTGTCATGCAAAATAACTGTACCTACTCTATACTTTATTTTCTGTTCAAAATTACTATGGTTTAGATTTTTATTTATTGAACTATTAATATCCCCTAATAGATCTAATACATTTTTTCCTCTCCATTTATATGGTCTTTGATAATTAGGAATATTAACTTTCTTGTAGTCTTTTTGATTAATGGTTATTTTCTCCCCCAATAAACTATCTACACTAATAATACCAAATGTTTTTCCTTCTTTTACTTCCATTTTTTTCTCCATCATCAAATTCTTTTGTATTATATCATATAAACTCCAAAAATCAAGGACTGCTGTGTTCTAGCAGTCCTTATTTAACTAACCTTAATTACTCAAGTAATTTTAATTTCATTTGAGCCATATCATTAATAGAAATTCTTCCATCTCCATCTATATCTGCTGCTTTTAGTTGCTCACCTTCTAAAAGTTCTATATCAATTAAATGTAACTTTAATAGTGCAATATCATTAACAGTTAATCTTCCATCACCATCAATGTCACCTTTTACCTTTTCAACCTTAGTTGTATCTTCATATAGGTTTATCATTGCAAGTGATGCAAAAATTTCATAAGCTTCCATTTCTAGTTTGACATATTGAGCTTCCATGCTTTCTGCAAAGTCAATTCTCTTAAACTCTTCATTTTGTTCGCAATTTTCTTTTCTACCAATTTCTGTCCAATTTTCACCATCGCTGCTTACAGATACAATCATATTTTGAATAAGGCATGGATCATCCACTTTATATTTCTTTTGAACAAACTCCATAGCAGAAATATATTTTGGACTATCTAATTTGATAGTAACATAAGCTCTTTGTCCTGCAATAGATACTGCAAAATCTGTATGCCATAATGTATTTCTATTTCCATCAATTGCATTTGGTGCATAAAATGGTCTTTTACTGTCTTTTGATTGGCTTGAATATCCATGAATAGATAAATGTTTGATTGGTATATATTTTGCTGTTTCTGTATCAGTATCTGCTGTAAATTCATACTCTGTGACATCACTTGCTGCATAAATACCAGTTGCTTTTGTTCTAATAAAAAGTGTATTATCTCCACTTACTACTGGTTCTTGTTCTTGATAAGAAGTCCAAGAATTGCTACTAGCTAATTTCCATTCTAATCTATCAATGTTAGCTATTCCTATTAATCTATTTTCCCAATCATTTACATAAACATTTTGTTCTATGACACTTCCCTTTTGAATGTTAATAGTAGCTACTTTTTCATTTCCATCAAAACGAATCTTGATATTATCATTTTCATTAACTTGTTCTAACTCTTCTCTTGATAATTGATAACTTGCTCCATTTCCATTTTTCCAATTAGTTCCATCAATACAATATTGCCAATTTACATTTTGATATTCATCTGCTAATATAATCTTTCCTGCATTAGCACCATCAAATGAGAACATAGCTGATACTTCTGTACTTTCATAGAAGTTAAACATTCTAGCAGCAAACCAATTTCCATTTGTTCTATCTGCTACAATCTTAACATATTGTACTTTTCTTAAACTTTCTATTTCAAAAGGTTTTGTATTAGCTTTAGCTTGCTCATTTGTAGCAACATTTGAAGGATTGTATGTTAAGTTCTTTTGGCTAGTTAACACTTCCCAGTTTTCGCCATCCATACTTCCCCAAATAGTTCCATCTACGATTTTACCATTTCCACCAGCTGCTGGAACAAATTCTACTGCTGAAAGATAAACTGGTCTATCTATCTTTACAATAATATATCTTTGTGTATCGCTACCATTCCATGCTGAGTGATATCTTGTGTTCATATTTCCATCAATACCATTTACTGCTGCACCTCCATTTGAGGTTGCTTCTGTTGAAACACCATGAATAGATAAATGCTCAATTGGAATATATTTTCTAGCATTTTGCTCAATGTTTGTTGTAAATTCATAAGTTGTACTTGTTTTACTTTCCAAATATGTTCCCGTTCTTCCCATTCTAACAATAACTGTTTTATTGCCTGTTAAATCTGGTTCTTCATCACTATAGAAAGTCCAGTCATCTTCCTCTCTATATTTCCATTGCATACTAGGTACTGATGCAATTAATTTATTTTCTAAATCATTTGCATATAAAGTACTTGGTAAACCTGCTGATTCAAAAATGTCAATTTTGTATAAATTTTCCTCACTATAATTTGCCCCAACAATATGAACATAAATATCATTTTCAGCTGTAATATCATTTAACTCTTTTGTTGTTAATTGCAACTTGTGTTCTTCTTGTGCATCAAATGCAACTTCATTCCAAGTCTGTTTTCCATCTAAACTGTAGTCCCAACGAACACCATTTCCATCAAAACGACTTGATAATACAATTTTTCCTGCATCTTCTCCATCAAATGAGAAACTTGCTAAACTAGTATCTATTTGACCTAATAAATGTGCTGCAAATCCTCTTGTTAAATTTGGTTGTAATACTGCTGAACCTTTATAATCTTTTGCTTCATTTAATATTTTTGCTTGTAATACTGTAAATTTAAAAGAATATTCAACACTTGTTATTTTTGTTTTAATATAGTTTGATAAATTATACATTGGGAATGGGAAATATTTTAAAGCTTCCATCATTTCCTTTTCTAAGTTGTAATAATCTTCCTCTGTTTTAGTTTCATCATTTACATATAATTTAGCAAGTCCTGCCCATGCATCTAAGTTAATAGATTGAACTTTAATTGCTTCTCTGTAAATTTGTTCTTGTTTTGCTTTGTCATCTTTATAAACATCTGCCAATTTTACAAGTTTTTCTGCTTTTTCCAAATTTTCATAATCATTTAATGCTTCTTGGGCTAATATAACATATGGCACATTGTAACCCCTTACATAAGTTCTATCATTTCCCCATCCTAAAGGCATTCTTTCACCTTTTTCTGAGTAGTTCCATCCAGATACGTCATTATCAATTCCCCAATATCCTTTTCCTTCTGCATTTTGGGTATAGTAAAGAATTGCTGCGTGCCCTGGTTGACCAATAACTGCTGATGGTATTGCATGCACCCCACGGATACAATGTCCTGATTTTGATATACCACCACAAACTGCACCAGTACCAAATTTATTTCTAAAGTTCATCCATAATTTGTAGGTATATGGTGTACCATTTCTATAAGGTATATAATCAAATAAACCTTTTTTTGTAACTGTTCCATCTGCATTTTTCTTTTCTACTGCAAATAACTCGTTAAAGTAATCTTTGTTAGCCTCATCATAATAAACTGGATTTGAATAGTTAGGCCATACATAAGCCATATAAGAGTGTGGAGTTAATAATCCCCATGCACTTCCTGGATTTTTATCTATTTTTGATTGAGTATATTCATTTAACCATACAATTTCTTCATCATCAATATTTGTACCTAAAATCCATCTCATTTCTTCAATACTAAAAGTTTCAAACCATGGTGTTATATTGACTGCATCAGTAGCTTTGAATTGTCCATTATTATATAAATCTTTATAAATTTTATAACGATCTACTGCATCTGATAAATTGTGTTCTGAAGCTTGCATCCATAAATTTACTCTTGCTGAATGTGTTAATGAAAGTGTTATTGCCATTCTTTTATATAAACTTCCCTTAGTTGTATCCCAATTTAAACCTTTTTTCTCTAAAAGTTTGATACCTGCATCTGATATTGAGGTTTTATCATCAAAGTCACTTTTATATGCTTTCAATAGTCTAGTAAGTTGTGTTAAAGAATTAAAATAACTTGCTCCATTTGGTTCTCCTCCTGATATATAAAGACGTAATGTGTCTACATCATTCATTAACCATGTAAGTGTTTCTTGATTATCATCACTTTCTTTCAAATATCTTTTTAAAGCATATTCTCCTACTTTATTTACTAATTCTCTTTGTAATAATGTTAATTCATATTCTCCTGATGTAATCTCAGCTAATTCTTTGCTTTTTAATATTGCATCATATTCTGCTACTGTTTTGATGTTAATATCACTACCTGCATCTTCTTTATAGTTCTCTGTAATAAGCATTGGCTCTACATATGCAATATGATCATTTCCGTTACTTCCATTATCATATGCTTGAAGTCTTATATATTTTGCTCCTCTAATATCTATTTTTTCAAATACTGCATTTTGTCCTGGCATAACTACTCTATCTGCTGTCTCAGTATTTTTTAGTGTCCAGTGTTGTGCACCACTTGGATAAAATTGATCTTTATCAGATGTATAAATATATACTTTAACACCATTACCTGCGCTTGAAGTTTGGTTCATACCTACATATAATGTTAAATATGGATATTTTTCGCTATATTCACTAACGTCATAATATACTTCTGATGATGCATGTGCTAAAATACCATAATCAAATTGATAAAATGCATTCTCAATTTTTATTGCTAGCTTATTTCCATTTAGATCTTGATTTACTTTAATAGTTCCCCATCCTGCATGAGATTCCTTACGATATGGGATACTATCTTCTGATAGTTCATCTGATAAACGTAAATATTCTCCTTTGTTTGGATCTTCAGCAATTTTAGCTGTAGTCGCTAAAGTTCCATTTCCTTGAATTATAAAAAATAACATAAAAAATACGAAGAAGCATATCAATGTTTTTGCCAAAAACTTGATTGAACTTTTTTCGTTTTCTACATTTTTTCTTAACATAAATAATCCCTTTCTTTTCCTTTTTTATTTTTTCACCTATATAATACTATTATACCACTTTTTCTATTTTATGTAAACATTTTCCATAAAATTTTATCATTTCTTAGAAATATTATCTATAAAATTTCAAACACAAAAAAATGGATAGCTTCCCTAACTATCCATTTTTCTCTATATTTATTTTTTATTTAAATCACGCATTTTTACAAAACATACTACTGCAACAGTTAATGTTGCTACAATTCCAACTACTAAAATGATATTACTTACTCCTGTTTGTGGTAATTTTTTATCTGGAGCAGTATCATTAGTTACTGTGTTATTCGTATTAGGAATAACTGGTAAAGTATTCCCATCATCATCTGGTGTTGGATTCGGAACTGGATTATTTGTTCCTTCTTGTATGGTAATATTTTTATATACTTTTTCTACACTTAATGGAGAAGTTCCATCTGCTAATGAAATATTCTTTAATGTTACAAGAAGATTTTTCTTAGCTTCTTCTTTTACTTTAAAAGTAATTTTAAATATAGTTTCATCATTTTTTCCAAGTCCATTTCTAGTGATAGCAATTTTTCCATTAGCTTCATTATAAGAAGAGCCTGCTGATGGACTTTCCCAACCATTTTGTCCTTCCATTTTTACCAATGTCAAGCTATCTTTATCATATTCTAAAGTAGCTCCTAAAGAAATAACTCCTCTTTCAGATTGAATATCGGAAATATTAATATCTACTGTAAATTCGTCGCCCTTCTTGAATTCTGTTTTCTCCATTTGCATACTAACTTTACAAGCAAATGCTGCATTTACAGTTCCCATCATACTCATCATCATTAAAAATAATAATACTAAACTTAATACTTTTTTCATTGTACTTCTCCTTTTAACTTTTTATCTTATTGTACTACATTTCTTATTTTATTTCAAATAAATTAATTAATACTAATTTAATTCTTGCCATATCATTTACACCAACTGGTTGATTATCTTCCATTTGTCCATCAACATCAGCTGCTTTTAAGTAAGCACCTGTTAATGAAGTATCTGCAATATAGTGTAATTTTACTTTAGCTAAGTCATTTACTGTGATTTGTCCATCACCGTCAACATCTCCAAGTACAGATGCAGTAAATTCTAAAGTTTTTCCTACTTTTATTGTCATACCAGTTGCAATCACATCATTTTCATTTAAAGTGTTTCCTGCTTGGTTTATAAATATAATAGCATCATTGTCTACATTTTCTGTAGTTACATTTTTCATAAAATCTTTTACAGTTGTTCCTGGAATTATTTTAGCAATCATTCCATTTGCAATTTCATATTTTGTAGAAGTAATTGATTCTGGTAAATCTGGTTCTTCTGGAATTTCTACATTAATGGCTACTGTTGCATCATTTGATAAAATAAGACCATCACCACCACTAGCTTCAATTCCTTTTAATTTAATTGTAGTTGATACATCTTCTTCTACACTTGCTTTTACTCTAAAAGCCATTTTGAAAGCATCTCCTGCTGTTGTAACTGGTGAATTACTATCTACAATGAATTTACCATTTGCTTCATTGAAAGAATTGTCTTTTAATTCCCATCCATTTTGTGCTATAATTCCTGCATATTCTAAAATAGTTTTGTCATATTCTAATTGTGCTTGCATATAGCGTATTCCTTTTTCAATATTTTGGAAGTTATCCATATGCACTACTAATTCAAAAGTTGCTCCTGGTGTTAATTGACTTAAATCTACAACCTCATTTGCTGATTTTAATGTAACATTCATAGTACGTGTCGTATTCGCACTTACAAAACTAAATTGTAATAGTGTCATTATCATTAGTAAAATAACTGTTACGGTTTTTTTGATTTTCATAAATTAAATCTCTCCCTTTTTTTGGTATTTCTCTATATTCTAGTCAATTATACAAATTGTTTTAACAATTTGCATAATTGACATAGAAGATAGTTATTGCGATTGTTACAAATTCTTAAAGCTACGCTTTTTAGAATTTGTTAACATCGCTTTTGTATAAACATAACAATTATTATTTTAGCACAAAGTATTTCTTTAGTCAACACATTATGTAAAATATATTTCATTTTATTTTACATCGTTCTATATTGGTTTCTATCTGCTCTTTCATCCACTTCTCTATCAAACTCCTTGTTCTTATAAAACCAGTCTGTTTGCTTATCTACTGGATGTGCTTTTCTATTCTTATCTAATAATACATCAAAGAATGCTGCAAGTGGAATAATCACTCCAACTAAAGCTATTAAAAGGGATAAATAGCTATCCATTGAACCTGTCCCACTAACAATACTCATAATATTTTGATATAAGTAATATCCATAATATAACCCATGTGCTACTAAATAAATACATGCTGAAACTAAATTTCTCTTTGCAATAAAGCAAATACAGATAAATGTAACAAATAATAGTACGATTTCCATAGTCATATCTGTTGGTACTGCTACAAATTCTGAACCTAAAGAGTACATAACTGTTGTCATAACTCTAAAGGCCCAAAACATAAAAGCAAACATGGCAATTAACCAGCTAGACAAATTTTTCATTTGTTTTCCCCCTTTTTTCTAGTCGACAAAATTAAATTCATCTTCAAATTTTTCTTTGAACATCTCAAATACTTTGTTAAGCACTTCTTCATCCTCAACACTAACATAAGATTCTTCTTCTTCTGATTCTGTATCTTCTAATTTTAAAATGACAACTTCTCCAGGTTCTTCTGTTTCTTCCTCTTCCACTGGTAGAAGTACAACATATTCTTCTCCTTCATATTCAATTAAATCTAAAAATTCAAATTCAACTTCATTTCCATCTTCATCATTAAGAACTAATACATTATCTAATTCCTCTCCTTGATTTTCTGGATTGTTTTTTACATCTTCACTCATTTTCATTTTCTCCTCTCGTTTTTTATTTTAATATATCTTTATTGTATTTCTACAATAGTAATATCAATATTATTATTTCAAATTTTTCTAAAACTATACTATTGTTTTTTCTTTTATTGATTTTGTTTTTATTTTTCTATATTCTAAGAAATTATTTGTTATTCTGCTTTCCCATGTATGTTTCTAAAATATATACTGCTGATATCGTATCTACAATTTCCTTTTTCTTATTTTTATTAATATTTAAGTAATTCATAGTTTTATGAGCAGCCACGGTAGTCAGTCTTTCATCAATCGTTTCTATTTGAATTTTAGGAAATCTACATTTTAATTTATGAATAAAATTGTTTGTTACTTCTACTCTCTGAGTTTTTGTACCATTCATATTAATAGGCATTCCTACTACGAAAGTATCTACACTGTATTGTTCTAATAGTTCTACCAATCTTTTTAATACAATTTTATCATTTCCACTATGATGTATCGTTTCTAATCCTTGGGCTGTAATTCCTAATTCATCAGTTATTGCTATTCCAACTCGACTATCTCCATAGTCAATTCCTAATTTTCTCATCTTTTCATCCAATTCCTAGTCATCTAATCCAATATAATTTTTCACCATTTTTTCTAATAATTCATCTCTTTCTACTTGTCTAATTTTATTTCTCGCTTCATTATGGCTAGTAATATAGGTTGGATCTCCTGACAAAATATATCCCACAATTTGATTAATTGGATTATATCCTTTTTCTTCTAAGGCACTATACACCTCTTTTAAAATTTCTCTTGCTTTAATATTCTTATCTTTTTCTATT
Source organism: Clostridia bacterium (assembly GCA_022797215.1). Classification (GTDB taxonomy): domain Bacteria; phylum Bacillota; class Clostridia; order TANB77; family CAG-508; genus CAG-273. The sequence continues at coordinate 38,838 of JAAWKD010000014.1, read as the reverse complement.
TTAAAATTAACGGTTTCATCAGATATCATAACTTTACCTCCTATAAATAGTTAATCGTATTTTCACTCTTGGGAGCATTATCTAAATACTCCTCCATTTTCTTGGTTAAACTTTCTAATGCAGTTCCTTTGTAATAAGTAGAAACTACTATGTTAATTTTAGGTTGTGTCATTACAATCTGTTCTTCGTTTATTTCGTTTTCTTCTAACATTTGGTTTGTTAATACTTTTCCATTAATTAATTTAATTCTAATAGACTCTAATTTTTGTTTCAAATCTTTCATAAAATCAGCTACTGCATTCATATCAATTCCTGAAAAAACAATAGCAAATTTAGGTCCCATATATCTTACAAAAATATATTCTGCTGCTAAATTTTGTTTTGCCATTCTACTTACTTCTATAATAATTTGATTTCCTGCTTCTCTACTACACTTTTGGTTAATTTCCTCTAAGTTTGCAATTCTAAATAAGCATACTGTTGAAGTAGTATATTGATTAATTACTTTTTTACCTTCTCCATACAAGTATTCTGCAGATTTCAAACTACTATATAAATCATCTCTAACAATATTTTCTATTACTTGTTGATTTTCTACTGTTTTTAAAACAGAAACAATATTGTTTTTTACTACCTCAAGTAATGTAGTATCAATATTATCAAACTCATGTGGTCTACTACCTTCAATAATCCAATAGCCAATATATACATTTTCAATATATAAAGGATAGAACATGGCAGATTTTGCTCTACCAAATTCCATTTTTTGATATGGTAATCTTTCTCCTTCTTTCTCTATTGTTACATATTTAGGAGTTGCTGTCTGAATGCTTTCTTGAAAAATTTCTTCTCCTTGTAAATTACGTAGAGTATCCCAATGTTTTTGATCAACATTAGATGCTTTTACTACATAATCTATTCCATTATAGATAACAATGGTCGAATACTTTATTTCATATCTTTCTATTAAAATATCATTGATTTTTTGAATTTTCTCGTCAACAGAGGTAACTTCGCTAAGTGTATTCATAAAGTCTTGTAGTACATTTAAACCTGTTATCTTTTGACTTAAGTTATTAAAATTTTGTATTTTCTTATGTATAGACATATTATATACCATTAATAGTCCAATAATTAGTACTAATAATAGGATAACTACGAGTATCAAAAAATCACCTCTTTTTACTAATAATTTTTCATTCTACCTAATGTATCATTCATTCCACTAGAAAAGTTACTTGCATTACTATTGTAATTATTATATCCTCCAGGTGTTGAAGGTCCTCCATTTCCAATTAGAGGATATACCATATTAGCTAATTTTCCAATTGCTTGCATAAAGTTTTTAGAATATCCACTTAAACTAATTTTGCAATTAATTAATCCTTCTAAATATCTAGAATAAGCTTGTTCTTCAAATGGAATTGTACAATATGGTACCAAATCTTTGTTGAATAGCTCTGTCATAAACGACATAGCTGGATCGTTATAATATGCCATTCCACCAATAATAATCTTATCTGTAATACTTCTTACTTTTACTATTTTATTAAGTGCCACTCTAATCTTTTCTGGGTTTAGCACATTCTTTGCCTTTAAATCTCTTAAAAATGCAGTAAGTGGCTGTATAGTCAATACATCTAAGCTTTGTACTAAATAAATCTCTTGTGCTTCTTTAAAATATCCATAATTTGTTTCAAAATCACAATCTAATAATACTAAAGAGTAATTCTTAATTAATGTTTCAAGGATATTGGCATAATCGTTAACGTCCTCATTTTCTCCTGGAAGAGTTGTATATACAGTTAAATTCTTATTTACCTGAATTCCTTTTGGATCTCCTCTTCTTAAGTTCGCCATTGCATTATAAGCAATTTGTCTTAAATTTTCTTCATTTTCTGTATAGATATAGTAGGCATTTCTATTTTGTGTTAAGTCTAAAAGAGCAGTTCTAATACCTTTTTGTGATAACATCTCTGCTAAATTATTTACTAAGAAAGAGGTTCCATTCTTAGAAGTTCCTACAAATGCTACTACTTTTTTGTCTCTTGTTAATAATCCACTTAAGTCTGTATTACTTAAATTGTATTTTCCAGTATTTTGTACAGCCTGAGTTGTTGCGGTTCCGAAGTTTGGTATTGAACTAGTGGCAGTTTGTGCCATAGAATTTTGTTCACTTCTTATTGGTCCTTGTGCTGGTTGTATATCATATGGGGTTGCCATCTCTGGAATATTATTGATTGGTTGTTGTACTGGTTCTTGTGTTGATATTGTTTTCTCTTCTTGAACCATATACATATTTTCATCATCTAAACCTGGTAAAATCATATCTGAATAAGTAGTGCTTCCACTATTACTTTGTGATGTACTTTCTGTATTTTCCTCGCCTAACTCAAATAGATTTACTGGTGCTTCATTTGTCGCATTATTATCTATTGAAGTTTGAACATACTCTTCCTCTGCTTGTACTTTTTTAGGTCTTCCTCTGCCACGTTTCTTTGTTTCTTCTTCCCCTTGTATTGGTTCTTCTTGTACCTTTTTTGGTCTTCCTCTTTTCTTTGGTTGTGCTGTTAATACTTCTTGTGTTGCTTCATCTGGTGTCTCTTGTGGCATAATTGGTGCTTCTTCTAAATCATCAAATCCTGCTACAATAGGCGCTTCTACTTGTTGCTTAGTAGGTGTTGGTGTGGAAATACCACCTAAAATATCATCAATTCCTTGTGGTTCCTCTTGTGGCATTGGAATAATTGGCTCTTCCATCTTTTTCACATTAGATGTATTAACTGCAGATGGAATAACTACTGGCTCTGTAATTTTATTTTGGTTTAAATTTTTCTCTATAAAATCCAATTTTGGCTCTTCACGTTTTGGCGCAACATTCTTAGCCTTTTTGTCATTTTTTGCATAGTTAGCTTCTTTAGTCGACTTTTGAGCTACACTTCCAGTTCCAAAAGAAACTACTTCCTGATATTTAGGGCTGTTGGCTTCTAATACTGCTTTTACACTTAATGGTAAAAACTTAGCAATTAGTCTTAATTGAGCATCTGTATATTGACTTGCAATATGCTCAAAACTTTCTACATATCTTTCTTCATTTTTTCCTAGCTTTTTATAGTGATTTAAAATATTTTGAATTTCAGTTTCACTAACATCACCCTCGTTTTCCACCTTATAATCCACATCATCAGAATCAATACGATAATAAGATTTTGCTTCTTTTTTTCCACGAGGTCTATTTAATAATTCACATACAGTTGTAATACTTCTATCTTTTCCTAAAAGTGCGTTATATACACCAATACCAAATAATTTTACAAGTAGTGGTTCTGATTTTTCTCTTCTATCTGCGCAAATTAAAATAATTGGAATATCATTTCCTGATTGATTTGTTGCCTCATCACTAATATTATCCATTTTTTCAAATATAAACTTATCAATTGCATCATAGTTATTATTTGAAAACGGTTCTAAATCTTCACTTATGACAATTCTATCATAACTCTTATCTCTTTGTAACTCTTTTACAATTGCATTAAAATAATAGACATTTTTAGCTGAGATAATTTCTTTGTAATCTTGTTGATATCTTTTGATAATTGACTCAGAAATGTTTTCATTATTGACTGCAAATAATACTTTCATTCGTTTTAACCCCTCCACCCTCTAACAACGATTGCAAAAATCAGTGGTAACACTTGGCATATCACCATTACAGTTATAATGGCAACTAAAACTCCAAAACCTTTATCTTGAACGTCTAACTTTCTAATACCGATAACATAACGATAAATTGCCGCTATAACGATTCCTACAAATCCAAAAGGAATACTATATATTCTTACAATATTTAAAAAATATGCAACTAAACCATAAGTTTCATTTCCATAAGCTGCTTGATAATCTTCTAATGCTTTCCATGCCTTATCTTTTAACTCTACTAAATTACTACTAGCAGTTTCTGCAGTTAAAGTATTATTGTTTGTATTAGTAGCATATACAGTTACTGTTCCAAAAATTGCTAAAATGATGAATACAAATGCAATTATTTTTTTCATAAATCAATTGCCCCTTCCTTATTTTATTCCATAATATTCCTATTTTTCTACTAGCATATATCATACAATAAACTGTTTAAAATAGCAAGAAGAAAACCATATTTTTTTTATATTCTAGGAAATTGCTTGTGTGGCATGTAATTGACGTAACAGACAATTCGGCAAATGTTACAAATTCTGGTATAAATATTGCATCCATGTATAAACTCCATTTGCCCAATTTTTATCGCTAGCATATCTAACATTTACTCCTGATAAGGTTGGACCATTATAATAAGTTCCTACTGCAGTATTTCCATCATAAATTTTAGTTCCTGCTGGATTCAAATAATACTTTGCAAATACTCTAGCTATTAAGTCAATTCCTTCTGAATAATGACTAAACTGATAACTACTTTCATACGGACTGCTATCATAAGCACCATATCCAAATAAGTTATTTTTATCATTTGCTATTGCTGAACTTCCCCAACCACTTTCATGTATTGCTACTGCTGCTATGAACACTCCATTTACATGATATTGTTTTTCTGCATAATAAAAATATTGTGCATTGTTTTTAAAGATATTCTTCGTATCTTTTGGCTCATTTGCAAATAGCTTTTTAAACTGTTCTAAAGATAATCCACTTGGTTTATTTAATGGCATATTAAAACTAAGTCTATTTAATAATTGTTGTTTTGTATATTGATTTGTAATACTAATGTTTTCCTTATTACTATTAGGATCTAAGTAAGTAAAACATTCTGCTTTTGCCCATCCAATATAACTTTGATATTGTACTTGATACCATTCTTCCTTCTTTTTTAATAGTTTTACTTGTGCATCTCTATTTAAAGAAATTAGTTTTTGTGCTTTGTCATTCGGTTCAATTCTAATTGCAAGCAAACTAGAGGTAACATACATGTTATCTCCTACTTTTACTTTATAATTACTACTATATGGTGCAGTTCCTATTGCCACCATTTTATTAACAGAAGATTTGGTTACTTTACTACTCATTTGCTCTTCTGAAATTAGTTCTTCTCCTTCAAAAACCTTCTTTGTATAAACTTCTTGCTGTCCATCAATCCCCTCTTGCATAACTTGTAACATGCCTTTAGGAAGTTCTGGGTTTTCTATATATTTTGTGGTATATTCTATATCTTCAGGTTTTGTAACAATCTCTTCTTTTTTGACATTTCGACTATTATTGGCAATAATTTCTTTAATGTCTAGCTCCGTTTTTACTTTTAATTCTAAATCCATAGCATAACTTATCTGTGGTACTATCATATGGCTCAATAAAAGAATTGCTATTACACTTAAAATAAAGTTTCTTATATACTGTTTCTTTTCTTTTGTTTGTTTTCTCATTTTTCTCACCTAGTATTATTGTAATATTTTTGTCGTTTTTTGTCAATTTCATTTTTTGGTAATTTTTTTCACTTATAAATAGGGTGCCTGAGCAATGCTCAGACACCCTTTAAAAAGCACCTAAAAAGTAAGTAGTGTCAAATAGCAATTTCCTAGAATATAAAAAATGTTCTTATAGAACGCTCAATTCCATAAAAACACCTATACTGGTACCGATGGTGGGACTCGAACCCACATGGTTTCCCGCTGGATTTTGAATCCAGTGCGTCTGCCAGTTCCGCCACATCGGCATATGTGTTGCATAAGCTAACCCTTATATATCAATATTTGAAGCCAATAACCCGTGCGCACTTTTGCTTTTAATTTTCTACTTAATTTAAAAAGAGGCATTGGATTTTACGTTTTTAATACTATCATACTTTTTCTTATTTGTCTACCCTTTTTCACAAACTTTTGTACTTTTTTAGTTGGCGCGATTAGCATAAATTTAAGAAAAATTGACTATTCAAGTTTTTGTGCGAAAAATAAGCAATAGGTGGTGTGCCTATTGCTTTAGTTTTCTATTATGTTGGCTTTATTTTTGCCTTTTCTCTTTCAAACTCCGCTTCTGTAAGTACATTTTCTTCTTTTAGTTTTTGTAGTTCTAATATCTTATCAAAATATTCGTTTTTCGCATTTTCTCTATCCATTTCTTTTTTATCTTTTTTATAATTTTTAATTAAAATATAACTAGGAATAACAGCAACAGCAACCACACTTAATAAAAAACAAACTAGGAATATATTACTTAATACTTCGTTTTCAAATATTTCATCAATTATATTTTGCATTACTTACTCCCACCTATTCAAAACTTTTTCTTTTTCTTTTTCAAATTCTTGCTCTGTTATTGCTTTTATTTCTTTTAGTTTTTGTAATTGTTCTAATTTCTCATATTTCGACTTATTTGCATAGCTTTTGTTAATATTGTTATCATTATTAGTTTGCATACATGCAACTACTATTATACCTAACCACGAAAGAAAAAAGCCCCACCAAAAACCACTTCTGTTTTTTGTTCTTCCTATTGCTTCTGCTATTGCACCAGTAATTATTGCACCATAAATTATTGCACTAATTATTACCAATTCCATTTTTCTTATTTCCCCCTCTGACCTTATATTCCTATTAGCTTTATATAAAACATAATTGCCATTATGATTAAGCTAATCATAATATACTCGGAAATTGCCAATAGCGAAGTTATCCCCCATTCTTCCGCATATTGTTTGTTTCTTCCTATGTTACAAATGCAAATGATAATTCCTATAATAGGAAATAGATAACACACTAGCATTTCTGGTATTGATATTATATAGTCAGTTTTTTCTCCCATAGTATTTCCCCCTTTCGACTTTATATAAACAATAGCCTATTGCCTTTGATTTATTTTTTTGTAACTATATTATTTGAAAAGTCCACCATATAATTATTGCCTTTTTGGCTTCTTACTGTCATATATCCTATTATTTTTCCATTCTCACTTGATATATTAGCACTATTTGTTACATTATAATTGTTTTTGAAAAAAATCGTTTTTATGACATAATGCACATTCTGTTCGTTTCCATTATGATAACTGTTAAGCAATTCGAGTTTTGCTTGTTCCATATAGCCTTCTACTGATTTTATTTCGTTTTGTTCCTCTACACTTATACCTTGACCGCTTGTAAATACACTATCATTTTTTAAACTATTACTATAAATTGCACCACTTACAATAACAATAACAGCAATAACAATAGGCAATAATAAGCCTACTAATGAAGCAATACCACAAGAATTGGCATAGTTTTTATTTTTTGAAATATTGCAAGCATAAATAATAAGTCCTACTAATGGTATAAAAAAGCATACTACTTTTAGAATGGTTGGCGCTTTTAGTTCTTGATCTGCTCCCATAACTTTCCCCCTTTCGACTTTATATGACACATTTTACCATACTTAGTTTTGTTGTGCAATACTTTTGTCTTTCTTTTTATAGGGTATTTTTGTCTTTTTCTTTGTGCGACAATTGTGTCGAGGTGGTAAAAGTATGTTTGAAATAGAAAAATACAAGGATAGCAATGTAAAACTATCTATTCGTCTACCAGAAAGCATAGACAATACACTTAGACGTATTGCTGAAGTAGAAGAAATGAGTTTTAACAACGTACTTGTTAGTTGTGTAAAGTATGCACTAGACAATACGGACTTGTCAAAGTACGAGCAAAAGGAAAAGTAGGGCTTTACGTTCTGCTTTTTCTTATTAGCTGGTTTTTCCGCTTCTTCTTCCATCTTCTGCTATTTATTATTTATTTAGTTATTACTATACTTAGTTATTTTTAGACATAGTTCTTACAAGGGGGCTATATTATTTTATTATTATATTACCCCTTAGTTTTTTACTTTCCCCCTTATTGCTTTGGTAAATGCGTTTTCTTACACGCAAAGGAAAACTTGCGCGCTGCGCAAGACGTAACTAATGCAAAGGTGCTTGTAATTAAATACAGTGTACCGCCCCTTGTTTTGCCATAGTGTACTTTCATAAAACACCTATGGTCGATACACACCCTTTGCAAGTAACGTATAACCTTAGTTGGCGCGAAAAAGGCATGTATTTCCTTTTGCACTTACCGCCATACTATTTGGCTTTTCTCTCTTTAAAACTATTTTAGGCTTGTTTTTTTACGTTTTATTACACCTATTTATTATTATTTTAAATTATTATCATTTTAATTATTATTCTTTTACTTTCTCTTATTTTCTGTTAATGTAACAAGCGCTTAAACAATATCTGTTTTTTTCTTTTCACTTTGTTTATATAGCACAAGAATCACTTTTATATAATTTTTTTTGCTAATTATCACAAAACTAGCCCCGCTTCTATTTTATTTTTTATAGTAGTCATAATAGTCTATACTTCTTTTATTTTCCATTCTATAAAGATCCATCCTTATTGCTTTTAGTCTTTTTGTGTTTTCTCTTTCTTCTTCTAGTATTCTTTCTAGTAGACTTTTAAGTTCTTGGTCTTGACTTACTGGTAGCATTAAATCAAGATTTTTAGGCACGTTGTCTATGATTAAATTCTCTATTTGTTTTCCTATACTTTTCATTTTGAGCATAACTCCTTATATCCTAGTTTTTTCAATTGTCTATCCATTTCTTCCATATAACTTTCAATGTAGCACAATAGTGCTATTTGCTTATCTTGTGCCATAGTGTAGTTGCCATTGATAAAGGCATACAATGAAGCATAAGGCACGTTAACTGCACTTGCTAATTTGCTATATTTTAGTCCATAACTTTTGGCTTGTTTTATTCTTTCTATTACTTTTGTCTTATCAAAATTCATTTTTCTTTTTCTCCTTTAAACTTATATTTGCAAAAGCTTTTCCTTGCTATTCATAATGTAGTAACAAAATATAGATAATCTATAAAAAAAATTTTGACTATTTGACTTTTTCTGCTTTTCTTTTTGGTTGGCATGCTTTCCTTGCTTTTTCTTTGCTCTTGTTTTTGTTTTTCTATAATAATTATAGTCCAATTTTGACTAAATTTCAAACATTCAAAGTCTACTGGCGGGCGCGTTTTGAGCGCATAATTCCCCTTTCATTATAGCCAACTGCGCATCAAAAATCAAGAATTTGAGTGGGCGCGCTTTCCATATTGTTGGTCAAAGGGTAGCTAGTTTCCGCTTCTGCTAACAAAAGAAAAAAGCATTATTAAGTATTTGATTTTTAGTCTAATTTTTATTATAATTATTTTAAAATTATAAGTTATTTTTGCTTTTTCACTTGTTTTGTTAGCATTTTTTCCACTATTTTAGTGGTGTTATTTCTTGCTTTTTGTTTTTTAGTAGTCTTGTATAATCATTGATACTATTGTAATTGCTATGTATCAAAATTATTGTTAGCAAGTTCTCCACTATTTTAGTGTTATTACTTCTTAACTTTTATTGTTTTAGTGGTTATTATGCTTAATTTTCTTACTTTTTAGTGGTACTACTTCTTATTTTCTATTGTTTTAGTGGTATTACTTCTTATTTTTGCGGTGTTGTAGTATCTATCAGTTATATTTTCAACTCCTAACGTAATATTTCTTTTTATATCTACAATTTCCACTCTTTTTCTGGTATCATTAGGTAAAATTTTATAGAAAGAAGGAAGTAGTATGAAAATAGTATTTGACACAGTAACAAAGCAAGCAGTTTGTCCACCAGAATTTTTTGACACTATACGCAAAATCAATGACGCAAACGAATTAACGGGAAGTTCTAAAAAGGTTAGTTCCGAAGATTATTTACAAAAAGTTATAACTGAATGTTCTGGAACTATTGTAAACAAAAGCGACATAACCAAAAGAAGAGGCTCAAAAAAAAAATAACTACAAGCGGATGTTTAACAGACAAGACAACACTTGGAAGTATAGTAATTGAACCAGTAGAATAGTATTTTTATGGATAGGTAAAAACTGCCTATCCTTATTTTTAACAAAGGAACGTGTTTTTATGAAATGTAATAAGATTATAAAAAGTTTACGATTACAAAATGAGTATTCGCAACAAACAGTTGCAGATAAGTTAAAGATAAGCCAACGCACTTATGCTGATTATGAGTTGCGGAAGGACAAGACTTTCTTCTGACGTACTCATTGAACTTGCAAAGTTTTATAATGTAGATATGAACTACATTTGCGGAGTGACTAAAACAGTTAGTCCTTTCCCTTTTGAATAAGTTTAAAACGCACTAAAATTAAGAATAGTGCGTTTTTATTAGCTTTTTATAAGATGGGCGCGTTTGCTTGTTAAGTTCTTGACTTTTCGTGCGCCCGCTTCTCAAGTATTCAATTTTTATTGTTTTTGCTTGCCCACTTCTTGACTTTTCGTGCCCCCGCTTCTTAACTACTCAACTTTTCTTACTTCTGCTAGTCGACTTCTTGACTTTTGCCCCACGTTAGTATTAATTAGTGGGCGCTTGCTTCTTAACTTCTTGATTTTCAGCCCGCGCCCGCTTATAATTAAGTTATAGTTTTTGATTTTTCTTTACAATTCTAGCTTTACAACTTCGTCATTATCAGTTCGTATTTCTAGCATTGTACGATCTCTATTGGTTAGTATTTGGTATGCCATATCAAGTTCAATTATTATGGTATCTTCTCTTAGGGCATCATAAATTGTTAACTTGTGTTCGTTTTCGTTATAGTTTAGCTTTGCCTTGTGAATAGTGTTTCTACAACTGATTACACCTTGCATATAAAAGTATATGCTTTTGTTTTCAAAATGCCTTATATAGCTTTTTAGCGCGTTTTCGTTTAGTTTTATTAAGTTTGTTTTTCTTGTTTTTTCTCCATATGCTTTGATTATGCTTTCTAGTTCTTTCATTAGCTTTTTTATTTCTTTATTTTCCATTTTTTATCTTCCTTTCATTTTTATATTTATGCTACTTTCATTTTTATGCGTTCTTTATTTGGACTTAGTTGGTCTAGTGGGTTGTATTCGTCAAAGCCTTGTTGCAAGTCCTGCCCGTATAAGTCAACATACCTTTGCGTTTGTGCTAGAGTGCGGTGCGCCAATAGTTTTTGAAGTTTTAAGGCATTACCACCATTTTGTATATAATTCTTGGCAAAGAAGTGTCTAAATAAATGAATACCAGTTTTTTTGACCCCCCTTTTGTTGTTATAATTCTTAACAATATGAATTAGTGCATCTTTTGTCAACTGTTGTCCTTCTAGGTTACAAAATAAAAAGTCATTTTCATTTCCGCCCCTGATTTTAAGGTATTCTAAAAGTATCTTTTTAAGTGTTGTACTCATTGGAATAGATACTTGTTTCCTACCTTTTGTTGTGCCAAGTGCTATTAACTGGTTTTCAAAGTCTAAGTCTACTATTTTCATAAAACGCAAAGTTCTACTTCGTACACCAGTTGCTACAAAAAAGCAAATAACTACCCAACTTCTATATTCTGCAAAAGTACAAGTCTTAATATTAGGTTTTTTTACTAACGTTGCTATTTCTTCGGTTGTATATAAACTTGGCATTTTCTCATCTTCTTTAATTAACTTTATTTTAAAGGTATCAATATAATCATTTTGCATAAAGAAATATAAAATACTCCTTACACCGCGTAACTTATTATTTATTGTAACATCTTTTGTTTGTTTTTCTTGCATATAAAGAATATATTGGTCTATGATTTTCTTTTTAATGTTTTCCTTCATATTGATTTCTTTATCTTCATATACACTTTTAAGGTATTGGCTAAAATGCCTAAATGACTGTTTGTAATATGATATCGTATCTTTTGCAAGATTTCTAACTTTACAGTCAATAACAAATTCCTCCATTGCGTCTTCTAACGAAATTAAAGACTTTTGCATTGTTATCATAACTTTACACTCCTTTTATTTTTATTGTAAAATTATGCCTAAAAAAGAGGCACAAGATTAGGCAATTTTTTTGCCTTTTCTCCTACCCCTTTCAAATAAAAAAGAAACGTCAAAAACCTTTTAGTTATTGACGTTCAAAGATTTATACAATTAACTTACTACTCTAATGGTTTCCCGCTGGATTTTGAATCCAGTGCGTCTGCCAGTTCCGCCACATCGGCATATAACATTTTTTATCATACCAAAAAAAATAAAAAATAGCAATATCTTTTTATAATAATTTTTATTTTCTTTCGGTCAGGCACGATTACTATTATAGGTTCATATACTTCTTATATATCGATTTGGAGGTACATTTATGTTGATTCTTTCTCTTGCTAGTTTTGCTGCCTTTTTGCAGTCTGCTGTTTGTTTAGTTGGATATATCTCAAACAATTCTCTGTTTCCTGAACCTTTAAGTAATGATGAAGAAAAAAAATATTTAGAACTTTTCAAAAATGGAGATGAAGAAGCCAGAAATATTTTAATAGAACATAACTTAAGGTTAGTAGCCCACATTTCTAAAAAATATAGTTCTACCAATGTTGACCAGGATGACTTAATCTCTATTGGTACCATTGGTTTAATTAAAGGAATTAATAGTTTTGATAATTCAAAGGGAATCCGCCTTGCTACTTATACCGCTAGGTGCATTGATAATGAAATTTTAATGTATCTACGTTCAACCAAAAAATTGAACGCTGAGGTTTACTTAGAAGATCCTATTGGAAAAGATAAAGATGATAATACAGTTACTCTTCAAGAAGTATTAGAAAATAGTGATAGAAACATTGAGGACGAAGTTGATTTAAAATTCAAAGTCAAACAACTTTATGAAAAAATGAAAGATGTTTTAAAATCTCGTGAACGAACTATTTTAGAGTTACGATTTGGCTTAGGAGGCCAAAAACCACAAACACAAAATGAAATTGCGGATAGTATGGGAATTTCCCGTTCTTACGTTTCTAGAATTGAAACCAAAGCAATTGGAAAACTAGCAAAAGAAATTAGAGAATAATTTTATATTGTCAAAAAGAGAGAAACATTTAAACATGTTCTCTCTTTTTCTTTTAGTTCTTTTTTTGTTCGATAAAAATATTTCCTACCTCATCTGTTCTATAAATTTGACTTCCTTTTTCTTCTAATCTTTGTATAATCTCTTGGTTTGGATGCCCATAAGAGTTATCTTTTCCTACTGAAATAATCGATAGTTCTGGTGCTACTGCCTGTATAAACCTTTCACCACTACTAGTATCAGATCCATGATGGCCAACTTTTAAAATATTCGCTTTTACCTCTTCTCCTGTCTTTAAAATTTTCTCTTCTACCTCTTTTTCACTATCACCTGTAAATAAGTAAGTAATATCATCAAATTTCATTTGAATAACAATAGAAGATAAATTTAAGTTTTTTACATTACTATCCACTGCTAAAACTTGACATTGTGCTTGTCCTACTGTAAAAATATCTTCTATTTTTGGTGTAGTAATCTTCAAGTTTTTCTCTTTCACTATATCTAATACCTCTTCAAAGGTTTTAGTATTTGTTTGTACCTTTGGCATATAAATTGTACCTATTTCAAAATTTTGAATAATATTATCTAGCCCTCCAATATGATCCTCATGTGGATGTGTTCCAATCAAATAGTCAACTTTAGTAATTCCTAATGTTTTTAGGTTTTGTACTAATCTTTCTCCGTCATCATTATTTCCAGCATCTATTAGCATTGTTTGTTCTTCATTCATAACCAAAATGCTATCTGCTTGTCCCACATCGAAGAAATACACTTTTAAATTCTGCTTGTTTTCTGATAAAAAATCTTTGGTGATATTAGGTCCTGTTTTAATCGTTATGTTTTGCAATTTTTCTGGTTTTACAATGTTGATTGGAATAGTATTTCCCACTGTTTCAGTTGTTCCAAATTCTATACCCACAAATGATAAAATAGTAACAACAATTATTGATAGCAAATAAATGATTAATTTACTTTGCCCCTTCATTTTTCTTCCCATACATTATTCCCATACATCTTTCATTTTTTGTTCAATTCTTTTTTCTCTTTCGCTTGATTCCTCTAACTCATATTTATCATTTTTCCATTTTAAAATACTTCCCTCTTTAATGTCTTTTGGTAATTCTGATAAATTGATGTGACGTATTTCTTTTGTCTTTATGTTCTCACATACTGCAATATTTCCTTCTATTCTATCAATTGCCAATTCTTCTTCCATCTTTTCTAGCCTTTCTGCAACTTGTTTTAAAAAAACTTGTATCCAATTTTGAGTAATTTCTCCTAAGCCCTTTCCTAATTTATTTCTTAATTCATTTTCTTCTAGTTTATTTCTTTCCATATAGCAGCCTCCTTAATTTTTTTTGCTGCCCCCTTAATTTTTCTTTTTAGTAGTTTTGGCTTCATAATCTACTACATTGATTTCAAGCACTTTGTTTGTAAAATCATCTTCTTGATAATTAACACGAATTTTCTTTTCCCTTTTCTTGGTTAGGTTATATTCCTCTAAATTAATTAATACCTGTGTTGTTACGTGCATTCCTATTGGCAAAGTCTGATTATAATTATCATATTGTATAATATTAGTATCATAGAGCAGTGGAGCACCTTTTGGCAATTGTAGTTTATAAAAATATATATTTTCCCCTCTTTGAACCTTTTTTACCATCTGATATAATTCCTCTGTTGCATTTAAGTTTGCTACCTGTAAATTATCAATTTGTAGTGCTTCATCCTTTGCAAGATAAACTGGCATTTCAAACGGTGTTGTGATCTTGCAAAAAGCTTCTTTTATCAAATTTAAACTATTTCTTAAATTGTCAATATATACTTCTAGCTCAGTTCCTGGTGTAACATTTAATACTTTATATTTATTTTTCTCTATTTCACGATGTTTCTCATTATGTAGAGTTTTTACCTTCGTCTTGTCTTCTATTATTCCACCAAAAACGTCAAAATCCTTTAGTTCAATTGTTTCAACATTTTGACTATATTCTGCTTTCAATTCATCTAATTCTGCTTGTATTCTTGATATTTCTTTTGGTTTTAAATCCTTACTTTTGGTTTTCATTAATATTTGACTAGATATAATTGCTTGCTGTACTGCAAAAATAGCATCAGTTTCATTTTTTGAAAGTTTTCTTCTTTGCAATTCATCCATTTGCTTTCCTAAACTTTCTATATCCTCATCAAAAACAAAACTCTTGCCAATTTTTTCTTTTTCTTGATTTTCCTCTTCTTCTCCCTCATTTAAGCTTGGTAGTTCATCTTTATTTGTAAATTTCCAGAACTCAAAAATACTTTTCTTATGCAATTCAATTTCATTTAGATAGATATTAGCATTTCTAATTTTTCTTTCTAAATTAATTTTCTTTAGTTCTAAAGCCTTTCTATCCATTTGCAAATTTTTAACCATCTTTTTTCTGCCATCTAATTTTGTGCAAATCTCAATTAGATCTTCAATTGTATAGTTTTCTTTCACTTCTTGATTTGATTCTTGATGTATAGAAGTTTCTTTTTCCTTTTTTTCTATTTCAATTTTATTTTGGTGACTTTCTACACTTCCTTGATGTTTTTTACGATTTCCAAAATAATACTTAATTTTTCCAAAGAATGTTTTTTTACATTCTAAAAAAGTAGCTATTTGGCGTTGTTTTGTTAAATATTCCTCTGTTTGAGTTTCTGTTATCTTTTTTAAATCTTGTAATTTTTCTTGCTCTGCTGCTATCTTTTGCTCTTCTGCTCCTACTAGTATGTTCTTTTGGTCTACTTGCTCTTTTACAAAAAGTGGCAAAGTAGAATACTCCATTTTAGTTGTTTCTTCATTCCAAAATTCTAGTTCTCCTTGCTCAGAAATAGCAGTTTGAAAGTGATAATCATTTGGTAACCCTGTTGCTAAAATAAATAATGCCTTAACTAATTTGTACCATTCAATTGCTTGTTCTTTTGTTGCAAAGGTAATCACATAATCACTTTTTATTTCATCATATACTCTTGCTTTTCCTACTATTTTCAATGTCATTTTGCCTTTTATGTCATATACTTCATAAATATTGGGCCATTCTTTAGTAAAATACCATAAATAATTTTCTATGTCTGTGATTTGACTTTGTATTAAATAACGTCCTGAATAGTCTTGATGTGTCACTGGTGCAAAAATATATTCTTTTTTTCTAGATTTGCTACACTCTATTTGCTTTTTTAGTAAATAGAAAAAGGCACTATTATTGGTTTCATGAGTAGGAACTAACATAAAATATTGATTAGAAATATCCGAATAAAAAATTTGCCAAATATAATTATTAGGATATTTAATCTCATATGGAAGATCCTCTTTTAACTTTTTTTGTTCTTTATCTAGTTCCTCTATTTCCTCTTCTTTTAAATCTTTTAGCATAGTCACAAAAGTTGCAAATCGTTCTATGTTTTCTTCTGATTTTGTATCTAAATATGCTCCTATTGGCGCTGCTAGTTTATATTTTTGGTTTAACTCTGTTAGCCTATGTGCTGGTGTTAACAAAATTTGAATATCGCAAACAGGAATATACTGATATACTTTATAACTTGTATCGTCATATGTTTTAACTGGCTTGTAACTAAAAGGTGTAAATTCTTTTAATATTTTTGGTATTCTTGCTATGTTTAATCCTAAATAGGCTAGTTTTTCCTTCATTTTTTCTTGATTTTCTTCTGTAGTTTTAGGCATGTTTAGGTCCTTTCTTCTAAGTTATATTTCTAATCTTTGTTGAAAGTATATCATAAATCGCTTCGAATTGACAATGTTTTTTTATGAATTTGACGTTCTTAACATAATATGATATAATTTTAACTAGTTTGGTCTAAAAAGACTAACCATATTTTTTGAATGGGAGTGAATCATATGAATCGGAAACATTCTACTGTCACCGCCTCTGCCACTAAGGTAACCCTGCTTTTTTCTGATTCCACTGCAGTCGGCGCCTATTTCTTCTCTGTTCCCGATGAACAAATGGATGCTTTTAAGGAACTGGTTGCGAAATATGGTGGCCGCCTGGCTCAGGAAACTTCTGAAAGGCTTCACTATGTCTTTCACGGAGAAGACAGTAGCGCTACCGCAAGTAATCTGGCGGTGCAGCATATGTTCAAGCATTAAACTCATTTCCCAAAGGTGTGTTATATGAGCATACCAAAAAGGAGGAATTCTGGAAACAGAATCCTCCTTTTATTTAACAAAACTTATCTTTCTCTAAAACTAGTTGTATCCTCTTACAATCTAAAAGTACATTGCTTTCATTTTCATTACTTGCAATGTACTTTTCTTTCATTTTTACCTTTCTAGGAAGGAACTATGCTTCTTTAATAATATAGCCATACTCGGAAAACTCCTTAAAATCTTCCCTTCTGATATTCTATATTAGAGTCCGGTATCTTACACTACACTCCGCTCCATCGCATAAGCCATCTGTAACTCAATACGCTCGAACAGCTGACTTAACTACCGCTACTCCACGGCCACAATAAACATTATCATTACTAGGCCAGTAGTCCCAATCAAAGGAGAATATTCCATCACTGCCGCGATAGAAACCTTCACTACTACCACTAATCCAACTAGAGCTGCTAGCATCATGCCAGTCTGCGCAACTGAGATACCATAACATAATCCCTATTTATATTCTTCTATTTCTTGTTTTGCTTTGCTAATAAATTCTTGTATACTAATTTGTCCAATATCTCCTTCTGTTCTTGAACGAACACCTACACTATTTCCTTCTACTTCTTTATCTCCTAGAATTAGCATATATGGTATTTTTTGAAGTTGCGCTTCACGAATTTTATAGCCTATTTTTTCTTGTCTTTCATCTATTTCTACACGAATTCCTGCTTTTTCTAGATCTTCTGCTACCTTATTAGCATATTCTTTATGACTATCCGCAATAGGAAGTAATCTTACTTGAATTGGAGAAAGCCAAGTTGGAAACGCTCCTGCATAATGTTCTGTTAAAATACCAATAAATCTTTCAAAAGAACCAAACAATGCTCTGTGTATCATAATAGGCGTTTTCTTTTCACCATTTGAGTCAATATAGTTTAAATTAAACCTTAAAGGCAATTGGAAGTCTACTTGTATTGTTCCCATCTGCCATTCTCTTCCTAAACAATCCTTCATTTTAATATCAATCTTTGGACCATAGAATGCTCCATCACCTTCATTAATACGATAATTGTCTTTTCCGCAAATCTCATCTAATACGTCTTTTAAATCTGCTTCCGCTTTATTCCACAAGCTTAATTCTCCCATATAGTCTTCTGGTCTAGTAGATAGAGTTAAAATAAAGTCTAAACCAAAAATATTATATAGTTTTTTCGCAATCTCTAAAATTTCTTTAATTTCATCTTTAATTTGAGACTCCATTACATAGTTATGAGAATCGTCTTGTCTAAACATTCTTACTCTAAACAAGCCATTTAACTGACCAGATTTCTCATTTCTATGAATAACATCAATATCACTAAAACGTAGTGGTAAGTCTTTATAACTTCTTAATTTTGTTTGATAAATCTTAATAGAGTTAGGACAATTCATTGGCTTTAATGCTTGTTCATTTCCATCACTATCAGTTAATACAAACATATCCTCTTTATAGTGATCCCAATGTCCTGACGTTTTCCATAAACTACTACTATTTAATTGTGGACCAGAAAACTCTTGATATCCTCTCTTTTTATGTTCTTTTCTCCATAAGTCAATCAAAACGTTCATCATAGTAAATCCCTTTGGCATCCAATAAGCCATACCAGGTGCAGTTTCATCAAAGAAGAATAAATCTAACTCTTTTCCTAATTTTCTATGATCTCTTTTTTTAGCCTCTTCTATCATAAATAAATATTCTTCTAACATACTAGCTTTTGGAAAAGAAATACCATAAATTCTTTGAAGAGTTTCTCTATTTTCATCACCTCTCCAATAAGCAGCAGATGAATGTAATAACTTAAATGCTTTAATCCCACCTGTACTCATAATATGTGGTCCTGCACATAGTTCTTTGAACTCACCTTGATCATAAAAACTAATTTCCTCGTCTTCTGGTAAATCTTCAATTAATTCTACTTTATATGGCTCTTTTCTTTCCTTCATCATCTTAATAGCTTCTTCTCTTGGAAGTGTATATCTTGTAAGTTCTAAATTTTCTTTTACAATCTTTTTCATTTCCTCTTCGATTTTAGCCAAATCTTCTTCTGTAAATGGTTTCTCTACATCAAAATCATAATAGAAGCCATTCTCAATAGAAGGTCCTATTGCTAATTTTGCATTATCTCCATATAATCTTTTAATTGCTTGAGCCATAATATGTGAAGTTGTATGCCAATACGCCTTTTTTCCTTCATCATTATCAAAAGTTAAGATTTCTAATTTACAATCTTGTCTAATTTCTGTTCTTAAATCTTGCACCTCTCCATTTATCTTCCCAGCTAATGCATTTCTGGCTAGCCCTTCACTTATTTGCTTTGCCACCTCTAAAATAGAGCTACCTTCTTGTACTTCTATTTTTGATCCATCCTTCAATTCTACTTTTACCATATTTTTCCTCCTTGTCATGTTAGGGACGTTCCTTTTTATGACACTTTTGTCAGTTTTTCGGACACCCTCAACAGCAAAAAACTCCTTTTAACTAATAACTTAGTTAAAAGGAGTGCTTATTTACACGGTTCCATCCCTTAATTTTACTTTATTTTCTTTAACGCAGATTTACGCCTAGTTTTTGCTAGGAACTAATGAGGTAGTTATTTCAAACCCGTTTTTGTAATTAGCTTTCAGCTAATAGCTAATTTTCTCTTTCCATAACCTTGATTTTACTTTGTCTCATTTTTTGTTTTTCCTATTTCACTTTTTTTATTATACTAGCTTTTTGTCTAGTAGTCAAGTATTATTGTAAAACTTTTACATTTAAAATTTCGAGTCGGTATATTGAGCATCCTTATTATGTGAACTTTTTTTGTTGACATTTCGCTATTATGCTACTATAATATTAATAAGCTTTCATACATTGAAATTAAGTATTTATATGTTCTTTGGTGTTTAGTTTTGCTATGTCATCTTCGTTTAGGAGGAATCTTATGCGCATCATACCCCAAGACCAAATTTTGCAAAACTACTCACGAAAGGAAATTAGAGATTTTGTATATGGATACGCTTGCCTACCCTTTAGTTTTTCTTTGTATCAATATATATGTGGCTGTAATCTTGAAATAGAAACCTTTGAGTCAATGATTTCTATTTCTATTAGTCACTGTATTGTTTCTGACAAAATAGTGGATATTCTTGAGCAGAAAGCAGTTCTTACTGCTTATAACTATTCTGAAACTCTTGAATCCTCCATTAGATCTGTCAAAACTCGATATGATAACCTAAGGGATTGCAGGAAAAAATTCAGTTTCTCTAATGTAGAGGTAATGAATTTAATTGTAAAATATGCATCTTCTCCTTTTCCTCAAAAAGAGTTTTGTAAAACAGAAGGGATTACTTTGTATTTATTTCAGCGGTCTTTTGTAAGGGGAATTTGTACCTGTCTTGTTTCAGATAATATTCTCTCTCGTTTATATGAGAAATCCATTTTACACGCAACCGATAAGTCTGATGTAGATAACTTATATAAAATATTGATTCAGGCACGTAGCAACTATCAACAAGAACATCATATTACTTAAATTTCAAAAGAGACCTAGCTTTTGCCTGGTCTCTTTTTTATATTTTTTAACTGATTAATTTTGTAATTTCTTCTCTTGATTGAACTCCTACTGTTCTTCCAGCTTCCACTCCATTTTTCAATACCACAAATGTTGGAATACTCATTACACCATATTTCTCAGCTAAGTTTGGACACTCATCAATATTAATCTTTCCCACTTTAATGGAAGTATTCATACTTTCTGCAATTTCATCTACTACTGGTGACATCATTCTACATGGCCCACACCAAGTTGCCCAAAAGTCTAATAAGACTGGCATTCTTGATTGCAAAATTTCCTTTTCAAAATTTTCATTGTTTACAGTTATTACTGACATATTTCATCTCTCCTTTTTATTATTTTATACTTTTTTTATAATAATATTCTATTTTTTCAATACAGTCAACCCAGCTTTTGCCCCTTCATAGACTGCTTTGCTAATTTGCAATAAACCTCCTGTGCAGTCTCCACAAGCAAATAGTCCAGGTACTGTTGTTTCCATATTTTCATTAACAACTATATGGTTGTTTTCTACTCTTGCACCAATCTTTCTAGCCAAGTCATTACTTGTTGCAGTCCCCACTGCTACAAAAACTCCATGTACTTGTTTTTTAGTATTATCTTCAAATTCTATTTCTGTTAGTTTATCTTCTCCTCTAAACTCTCGAATTTTCCTACTATCTATGTCCACTTCCACATCTCTATTTTCTATCATATCTTCACCATTAGTCAAAATAGCTACTGAGCCTACAACTGGTTTTAATTGTTCCATTTCGTGAATCGCATAATTTCCATTTCCCAGAACTGCTACATCTTTTCCTTTGAAAAAGAAGGCATCACAAATGGCACAATAGCTAACTCCTTTTCCTTCAAATTCTCGAATCCCTTTAATATTAGGAGTTACTCGGTTAGTTCCTGTTGCTAAAATAACGGCTTTTGCATTATATTTTGAATTAATTGTTTCCACCTCAAAATTTTCTAAATAACTAAGGGCCACTACTTCATCATCTACAAATTCCACTGCTAGTCTCTTAGCTTGTTCTATTCCATTTTGATACAGCTCCTTTCCAGAAATTCCATTGGGAAACCCATAATAGTTATCAACTTTTTCTGTTTTTCCCAATGCTCCATTTCCTTTTGAAATGATAAGGACTTCTAACTTTCTACGTTTGGCATATAAGGCGGCAGAAATTCCTGCTGGTCCACTTCCTATAATAATAACATCATATACCATATCTTTTCTACTCCTTTTATATTATTTCCAACTATTACTAACTATATTTCATTTTTTTGTTTTTATTCTATCACATCATACATATTTTTAAAACTATAGCCTTGTTCTCTTAAATATTTTATAACATCTGGCAATGTTTCTGCTGTCAAATCTTTGTTAGGAGCATCATGCATTAATATTACTAAACTCTTTTTTCCCTTACTTGTGTTTTTTAGATTTTTCATAATGGCTTGTTTAGTATTGGCTCCATCAGAATCATTTGTTAGGCAATTCCAGTCTAAAGAAGAAATACCATTTTCTTTAAATTTCTTTTTTGCTTTTTTCTTTAATTTATCATAATATCCACCCACTGAACCACCTGGAAAGCGAAAAATATTAGATTGATATTCATTATCTCCTAGTGCATCTTGTATTATTTTATTTGTCTTGTTATATTCTTCTAACGGCTTATTTTCATTAGCATATACCTTGGGATAAACATGAGAATAACTATGATTTGCAATATAGTGCCCTTCTTCTTTTTCTCTTTTTAACACTTCTGGATTTGCTTTAACCATTGTTCCTAATACAAAAAAGGTTGCTTTTACATCTTCTTTTTTTAATACATCTAATATTTGAGGTGTAATATTACTAGAAGGTCCATCATCAAAGGTAAGAAATGCCACTTTTTCTTTACTATCATAAATATTGTCTATTGCCTTTAATTGTTCTTTTGTCAAACCTTTTTGATTATTTTTTTGTTCATTATTCGAATTATTTGTATCCTTATTTTGCTGATTATCTTCTTCCTTTTTATCCTCTTTGGCTATCTTTTGCACTTTTTGATTTGCCACATATTCCGCTGTTTTTATGCCACCAAAAATAGCTATACCAATAACAATTATTACTATTAGTATAGTCCAAAAAATCCATTTTTTACTTTTCTTCTTTTCAAAACTTTCAATTTCATATACAACCATAAAAACACCTTAAATCGACAATTTTCTTCTATAGTATATACTATTCTAAAAGAAATTAATAGTTAATTTAAGGTATTTTTTAAATTTATATGAGATTTTCTATACTTCATCTTTTGTTGTATTAATTTTTAACAATTTAAACAACTCTACAACTACAATTGGAATAAATATTAAAATGGCAACTTCAATCATATTCATTACTGGTAATACTGGAATACTGAAAATATGCCTTAGTGCTGGTACAATTAATATCACTAGCATTAACAGTGCTGAAACTATATTTGCTAAAATTAATTTGCGATTGCTTAAAATTCCTGTTTTAAAGATAGATTTTTTGTTATTTCTAATATTAAATACATGTACTAATTCAGAAAACGCTAATACAGTGAATGCCATAGTTTGACCTATTTCTACTCTTACCTCTTCTTCTGATAAAGTCCTTATGATTCCTTCACTATCAGTTACTTCTACCATTGGCAATTGCTCTACTGGTGTTGCTAACCCAATAATAAAGGCAGCTAGTGTAATCATACCAATCATCATACCTTGATAAATAACTCTCCAAGTCATCCCTTTTGTAAATACACCTTGTTTTGGCTTGATCGGCTTTCTATCCATAATATCTTTTTCTGGTGGATCCACTGCCAAAGCAAGTGCTGGTAAAGAATCTGTTACTAAATTAATCCACAAAATATGAATTGGAAGCAATGGTACAATTAAGTTAACATCTATATTAAACCACTTACTAAGTAATGGTGTAATGAGTATTGCAATAAATAAAATAATAATTTCTCCTACATTGCTAGATAACAAAAATTGAATTGCTTTTAAAATATTATCATAAATACGTCTTCCTTCTTCTACAGAAGATACAATAGTTGCAAAATTGTCATCTGTTAAAATAACATCTGCCGCTTCTTTTGCTACATCAGTTCCAACTATTCCCATAGCACAACCAATATCCGCGGTTTTTAGTGCTGGTGCATCATTGACACCATCACCTGTCATGGCTACAATTTCTCCATTTTCTTTCCATGCCTTTACAATTCTCACCTTGTGTTCTGGCGATACTCTAGCATACACACTGTATTTCCTTACATTGGCTATTAACTCTTGGTCAGACATTTCTTCTAGCTCAGCTCCTGTAAGTGCTTCTTCTTCTTTTTCTAAAATTCCTAAAGCTTTTGCAATTGCAATTGCAGTTACTTTGTGGTCTCCTGTAATCATAACAGTTTTAATGCCAGCTCTTTTGCATTTTGCAACTGCATCTTTTACTTCTTCTCTTGGTGGATCAATCATTCCTACCATACCAACATAAATTAAGTCTTTTTCTATCTCTTTCATTTCTTCTGTTGTTGGCTCATGATCTATTTCTTTGTATGCCATTGCAAGCACTCGAAGAGCATCTTTTGCCATGGTTTCATTTTGCTTTTCAATTTCTTTTTTATAGTTTGCTAAATCTTGCTTTATTTCGTTATTTATCCTATAGCTATTACACTTTGCTAATAATTCATCCACTCCACCTTTTGTATACACCACATACTTATCGGCTAACTTATGGATGGTTGTCATTAACTTTCTTTCTGAGTCAAATGGTAATTCTTTGATACGTGGATATTGCTCTAATACTGCAGGTTGAAAATCCAAGTTAAATGCCATATCAATTAAAGCAGTTTCTGTTGGATCTCCTGTTAAGGTTTTATCAGATGCAACTTTTGTATCATTACAAAACATACTAATATATACTAATTTTTCTAATTCTTCTATCGTTTCATTTGTATTAATGCTTTCTATTTCTAATAACTGATTATTATAGAATAATTTTTTAACTGTCATTTTATTTTGTGTTAAAGTTCCTGTTTTATCAGAACAAATAACAGTTGTACTTCCTAAGGTCTCTACAGCTGGTAATTTCTTGACAATAGCATGTTTTTTCACCATTCTTTGTACACCAATAGCAAGAACAATTGTAGATACAGCAGCTAATCCCTCTGGAATAGCTGCAACCGCTAAACTAACAGCTGTCATAAACATATCCATTGGATCTTTTCCATATAATAAACCGATGAAAAAGATAACAATACAAATAACAATCGCTGCAATTCCTAATACTTTTCCTAATTTATTTAATTTTTGTTGAAGTGGTGTTTCAGTATCTTCTACCTCATTAATCATTCCTGCAATTTTTCCCACTTCAGTTTTCATACCAGTTTCTACAACAATTCCTTTTCCTCTACCATACGTAATTAAACTAGAAGAAAATAGCATATTAGTTCTATCTCCAATTCCCACTTTCTCTTTCTCTATTACTTCTGTATTCTTTTCTACTGGAACTGATTCACCTGTTAAGGATGCTTCCTGTGATTTTAAATTCACTGCCTCTATAATTCTCAAATCTGCTGGTACATAATCTCCTGTATCTAATACCACTACATCTCCTGGTACTAATTCTTTAGAAGGTACTACTATTACATTTCCGATTACGTACCACCTTCACTACATGAGAACTCAACTTCTGAAGAGCCTCTAAAGATTTTTCTGCTTTACTCTCTTGTGCAACACCGATAATGGCATTAACAATAACAACAATTAGAATAATAATCGAATCAGTAATCCCTTCTCCCTCATAATAACCAACTACTCCTGAAATAATAGCTGCAATAATCAAAATAATAATCATAAAATCTTTGAATTGCTCTAAAAATTTTATTAATAAGCTCTTTTTCTTTCTAGCTGCCAACTCATTTAATCCATAAGTTTCTCTATTTTTTGCAACTTGTAATTCTGATAAGCCTTGCACTTCTTCTACTTCAAATTTCCTTTTTACCTCTTCTATTGATAGCTGAAACCATTCTTTTCCTTCCATTCTTTCCACCTCATTTTATCATTTTTCCCCTTGTATTTTATAATTATTCTTTAGTTATGAAGATAATCCTTTAAATTTATACTAGACATTTTTTCAATAAAAGCCTCTATTTTCTCTAATGGCAAAATATCCCTTCCAGTTTTAGCAGTTACTTTTTGTTCCTTTTTAGACCTTTCTATATAATTCTCAATTCTTTCTAGCAATTGCTTAGGAATATCCTCAATCTGGTATTTTTTAGCTAAATAGTTATTTATCTTTCCATAACTTGTATATAAATCTTCACTAAATTCTTGCTGAGTTGTTTTTTCTATAAACTCTTTATCGAAAAACTCTGTAAAAAATATCTTATCTGTTAGTAAATGTAGAAACACACCTTGATCATATTCTGTACTTACTTTGTTTTCTTTTAAATACCTCTCAATATCTACCTTGTTTATTAAATTTTCTAATAAGTTATTACTAAGAATCCCTCTAGTATAATGACTAATTTCTTTTGGTCTTACGAAGTCTGGTGCAACACTCCCTTCTATAAATGCATGTTGTTCAGCTATCTCATGCTTATCTATATATCTTTTTGCTACTGCTAAATGAATTTGAAACGATGGCATATTTTTCTCCTTTTTTATTTTCCATTATATATCAACCATTTATTTCTTTCAATACTTTTCTTTTTTTCTAAAATATATTATAATTTATTTACTTAAGGAGGAAATTTTATGTATATAAAAGATTCTATTAAAGGATTATTACCTATTCAAAATTCAAATAATCTTTACGTTGTAGCTGATTTTGATAGAACCATTACTAGTGGAAGTAGCAAAACTTCTTGGTCTGTGCTAGCAGATACTGATTTAGTCCCAGAAGAATATACTAAAGAAAGGCATCGTCTCTATGACATCTATCGTCCTATTGAAGTAGATACTTCTCTTTCTTTTGATTATCGTATGAAAATGATGTCAGAGTGGTTTCGTTCTCATATAGAATTGTTTGTAAAATACAAAATGACAGAAGAAGTTTTCGAACAAGCAGCAACTAATTTAAGAGTAATGGAATTTCGTACAGGTGCCCAAGAGTTTCTTACCTTTTTATGGAAAAATAAAATTCCATTAATTATTATTAGTGCTGGAATCGGAAATTTTATTGAAACATTTTTAAAAAGACATAATTGCTATTTTGATAATATTTATGTAAGTAGTAATAAGATATTATTTGAAAATGGAGTTGCTATTGGTGTTGGTCAAAACATTATTCATAGTCTAAATAAAAATGAAGTTGCTTTGCCACCTGAAATAACAGCTAAATTAAAAGGACGTAATCAAGTACTTTTATTAGGGGACCAAACTTCAGACCTAAATATGGTTAATAAAGATTTGCATGATAGTGTAATTACTGTTGGCTTTGAACCAGATGCCTCTAATGACCCTTGTAATTCTTTAGAAGATTTTCAATCTGGTTTTGATATTGTTTGCGAACCTCATGAAAATTATATTGATTTGAAAAAAATATTATTTTAACATTTAATAAATCATAAAAGCCTTTTGCATTTTCTCATGCAAAAGGCTTTTATCTATTTCAATTTTGATTTTGTAAACACTTGTATAATCTTTCCCACTGTAAGTACTATTTCATCACATTTCTTAGTTGCAACTGTTTTAAAAAATGCCTTGCCACCTACTGTTAATGCTGAAATGAAAGATGCTACTAAAATACTAGCTAGTAATGCATGCATATGACATGCAGTTGTCAAGTACACTGTTAAAGTTGCACCTAACCCTCCGGCTTACAATACCACAAATGTCTCCTACAATATCATTACAAATACTAGAAACTTTAGTATTGTTTTTTAACAAGTTAATACAAGCTGCTGCTTCTTTTATCTTTTTGGAACTCATAGCATGAAAAGGCGCTTCTTCTGCTGTTAATGCTGCAACACCAATCATATCAAATACTATACCAATTCCAATAACAATGAGAATAATTACGATTAAAACAATGACATTAATGTCTGATAAAAATGACGATAGTCCACTAAATATTGCTGATAAAACGAATGAAATAATAAATACTTGAATAATCCATTTATCTTTCAATTAAATCTTCACTCTTTCTTCAAAAGTTTTATTTAAAATAAATCATGGTATCTCACAAATTAATTTTACGGCTTAGGTCGAGTTGAATTTCTCTACTTTCCACCTTAGGTTACCCATGGGCGATTTCTCTTTAAGAAAAGTAATTAAGTGTTACCAGCTTAATGACTCGATTGCCACTTAGTCCGTACCTTAATCCTTGTGATATTGACACTCTAGAGGTTTTCCCTGACACATATAAGATAATACTTATTCGCTTTTGCAATAATATTTTCAAAACAGTATACGCTATCCCATATTATCACTCACGACATGTGCTTTATTTTCATTTGCAATCGACAAAAGGAATTTCATTGTATGCCATTACAACTTTTCCTTAAATCTTAAATTATATACCCACCCTCATCTGGGCGAAGAAAGCAGAATATATAAAGTGCTTTTCACACAATTAGTGGATTTTTAGCCCCACCTTCATATTATTTATGCGACTAGAATAATGCACCACAAAATATATTATAGCATAGCTTCCTTTTTTTGTCAAAAGAATTTCCAAAATTTTTCAATTTTTTTTAAACCTTTTCTTCTCATTTTTCTCAAACTCCCCAAACTCATTGAAAAATCGACTAAAATGTGCTACAATAATAGTATTATACTTTTTAAGGAGGAAAAAACGGTGAAAGTTCCTAATCGTTCCAACCCCATTTATGGTTGGGACCGGATCTCTCAAAAGGAAGTAGATAAAATGCGAGGATTGTCTCCTTCCTTTGCAGAACCTGTTGATGAAATATGGGCTTGGAAACGTCCTCTGGACATGTTCTTGGTCGAAGTTCATAACATCGGCGCTCGCAAATTTGGCACCATGACTCATCTCACTGTAAAAAAGGTTGATGTGGTGGATGCTTTTTGGAATCTTCCCAATGCTTTCATCCATTCACAGGAACCAAATTACAGTGAAAAAGTTGCAATTGTTCAAAAACTCACTGCCAATCCTGACACTGTTGCAATGGAGGTATTCCCCATTCATTCTAACATTGTAGACAATGCCAATTTGTATCATATTTGGATTGCCGAAAAAAGTAAATTTCCTTTCAGCACAACCGAAATTTCTACACTTCCTGAAAACAAAGAATGGGAAAGTGAAAGAGTAGGCGATCTGGATGTCGAATACATGGTCCGCATCCAAAAACGTGAAAACTTCAAATGCGTTTATCTGTATGTCAGAAGAAAGGATGGAAAAGAACTCCGTTGGTGGGAAAAGCAGCACTTAAAGGATGAGCTCCAATATGAAGGTCTAAATGCAGTGGAAGTTATCTCCAAATATGGAGTTGATAACCCCACCTGTCTTTTGTGTTTCCCTTTGGACTATACCTTTGACTTTGGTCTGCGCAATTAATCACTTTTATTCGTTTTTTCGCAAAGTGGTCGTGCAAAATTAGCATAGCCAAAAGAAGTACCCTAGGGTTAACCTCCTTGAGTACTTCTTTTTTATTTTTAGGTTAAATGCTTTTAATCCATTCTCCATAATTGAAACTTACCAGTAATTGCATCTACATCTTTGGTATCTCCATAAATAATAGCTCCTAAATACTCTAACTTTTCTTTTTCCTTCGATTGAACTGAATTTACTAACTCCTCATCTGTTCTGGTATCTAACATATCCTTTGGATAATCTGCAACTAATAAATTTGAGTTACTCTTTGCTAACTCTATGGTGGTCTTAAGTTTTCCAGATTTTACTTTTGTTATAATGAAAGGAAACTGGCTAATTCCTAGGTGATTTATTCCTGATTTATCAGTAATAATTGGTTTTTCCATAATTTCATTATTGGAATACTTACCAATGGATATGGCAAGGTGTCCTATTACATTAAGTGCTATACTTGGTTCGACATTGCTAGCTATAATTCCTACAATTTTCTTATCTTCATAATTCATAATTTTATCTCCTTTATTTAATCTTATTTTTCAAATAAAGGAGATAAAACATTTTCTAGCACTTCTATTTTTGCCCACAACTCTCCTCCATGCATTTTTCTTGAATATCTAAGCAATTTTCTTCCTCCTATTACTATTATTTTCAGTTGATTATTATTTAATTCCTTTTTTTAGTCTAGCACATGCATTTAAAAAGCCTTTAAATATGTGGTTCATATTCTCATCTTTTTTATATAAATCTTCTGGATGAAATCTCACCCCTACATAAAACTCTTTATCTTCTGCTTCAATAACATCTGAATAGCCGTCTTCACAAAAAGCTACTTTTTCTAAATATGGACACATATCTATAGAATTAGTGTGTAAAGAATTCACCATTATTTCTTCTTTGTTAACTAACTGATAGAATTTTGAATTTGGATTAATCTTGATATTATGCACATAATCTCTAGAGATATTATGCTTTTTTGGATTTGATATTTTAAATGTAGTTCCTCCTACAGCCTTTGCAATAGCATTTTGTCCAGCACAAATTCCTAATATGGGGATATTATTATCATAGCAATACTTTGCAATAATAAATTCGTAATTATCCATTTCTCGTCCCCCTTGTAAAATAATACCATCGCATAATTGTATTTGAGAAAGTAAATCCTTTTTCTCTTTTTCGGTTAAATTATCTTCCCATATATTATCATTTCCCTTATAGTAAATTTCATGTTGAGTCGGCAAAATTCCTATTGCAATAGCCCCATTATCAAATATAGCTTGTTTTGTAGCATCAGTTATACTTGTCTTTTCACATCCTGTATTAGTCGGATTATGTTTTGAAACTATACCAACAATTACTTTTCTCTCCATGAAATCACCTCTTAAAGACTGTACAAATTTTTATCCTATTAACACTATAACTTTTAGTAAAAAACAAGTAAACTCACTTGTTTCTTAAAGATACTAAAAAACTTACAAACATTCAAGCTTGTAAGTTTCTATTTGGAGCAGGTAGCGGGAATCGAACCCGCATAGCCAGCTTGGAAGGCTGGAATTCTACCATTGAACTACACCTGCACTTCGTTTTAACAAGTATTATTATAAATGCTATATTCAACTTTGTCAAGAACTTTTTTGAATTTTTTTGAATTTTTTTGCATACCTTTTATAAAATGTAAAAGGTAGGTTCAATATGAAATTTTTATTTGATTATTGTAAGGGTATTCTTATCGGCAGTGGAGCTATTCTTCCTCGGTATTAGTAGTGGGGTCTTTTGTGTTATTTTTGGCATTTATGAAAAATTAGTAAATAGTGTATTAAATCTATTTCAAGATTTCAAAAAAAACTTTCTGTTTCTTCTTCCTATTGGTTTAGGTGGAATAACAGGTGTATTTTTAGTAGGAAAAATTTTAAATTTCCTTTTTGCTAATTATCCTATGCCAACTAGTCTTTGCTTTATTGGTTTAATATGTGGTTCTCTCCCTATTCTTTTCAAACAAGCTAATCAAAAAAAAGGATTTCGACTACATTACAGTATTTTTTTACTTGCTGCTTTTGGGATTGGACTTTTGTCTATCCAATTAGAAAATGTATTGCCAACTCTTATTCAAGTAGATAGTAATAACATCTCCTTTTTCTATTTTATATTAGCTGGTTTTGCAATGTCTATTGGAATTGTCATTCCTGGTGTAAGTAGTACTGTTATTCTAATGTGTTTAGGGGTATATTCTCACTACTTAAATGCAGTTGCTACTGCTAACCTTGCTATTTTGTTTCCAATGGGCATTGGTGTCTTACTAGGAAGCATTTTGTTTTTAAAAATTATTCAATACTTACTTTCAAAGTATTATTCCCAAACTTTTTATGTCATTATTGGATTTGTATTAGGTTCTATTTTCGTACTATATCCTGGTATAGAATTTACTATTCAAGGCACTTGGTCTGTTGTTCTTTTTGTAATTAGTTTTTGTATTGGTTTAGCTTTTGAAAAGCTAGACAGTTCTCATTAGATGTTCTAACAAAAAACATTAATGTAAGTTTACAATGCCAAACTAATTCCTTGTTATATAACTTTGCTTTTTCCTTTGAAGCATGTTATAATTGCAGCAGTTCAGTATTTATTAAGTATCATTCTATCAAAGTTTCAACAAAACAATTGGAGGTAATACAGATGATAGAAAGTGGATGGATTTTTCCTGATGGTACAGACTATGCAATTCGCCGGCTCGGTTGGATAAAAGTTGGCACATCTATTTGGCATAATATTACCTACGCTGGATACGATTGGCAATCTGACCTCGTTAGGCCTTACGACGAAAGTGGTTATCATATTGTAAATAAGTATTTTTCGTCTAGTAGTCTCCTAACTTTAAAATGTGATTTTTGCTAGCAATCAGAAATGGTAGGCACCATTATTAGAATTAATACCTTATATCAATGTATTTGCTGGAACATGCATCGTTTCTTGGAACAAATAACCACACAATATGATAATAGAGGCAAGCTTAATTCTTGCCTCTATTTTTTTCTGCAACAATTTTTATTCTGTCCTCAATGCCTCCACTGGATCCTTCTTACTAGCTACTTTGGCTGGAATTAATCCTGCTATTATCGTTAGAACTAAACTAATCAATACTAAGCCTATCATGTGTGTTGCTTTCAAAGTTGTGTGAATAGATACTTCTGTTGCAGCTAGAATAATAGAATTAATTGGAATAGTCATTAGCATGGTAATTCCCACTCCCATAAGTCCTGCAATTAAACCAATAATAAAAGTCTCTGCATTAAACACTCTTGAAATATCTTTTTTAGAAGCACCAATTGCTCTTAAAATTCCAATTTCCTTTGTTCTTTCTAGCACTGAAATATAGGTAATAATTCCTATCATAATAGAAGAAACTACTAGAGATATACTAACAAATCCAATCAGTGCAAAACTAATAGCATCAATAATTTGTGTAATGGATTTCATCATAGTACCAACTAAATCTGTATAATTAATTACATTTTCATCTTTTCCATCATCTCTTTGTGCTTGGTTATATCCTTCTATTTCCTTTCCAATTGCTTCTTTACTCTCAAAATTCTTTGGATAAATGGAAATAGATGTAGGTTTATCTAAATCAATAGCACCTAATGTTTTTAGGTTGTTTTCATATGTTGCATTTTGATTTTCTGTATAAGTTTGCATGATCTTTGCAATTTCTTCACTACTCATTTGACTAATCGCCAATTTTTGTTCATTGCTCAAATCATTAAAATTAAACTCTTTCTTTTCTCCTTCTTTTGGGAATTTAAGACCTGTAAACACATTAACATCTTTTTTCTCTTTTTGTTCTTTTACGATTTTTGCTTCATTTGTTTTGTTAATGACATATTCTTTTAATTCTTTTATATAACCAATTCCTGTATCCATTGCCATCGCTGTACTTTGTTTATTCTGCTTAATGATTCCAACTACTTTAATGCTTTCACAATCTTTCAATTTCTTTTTCATGTAATCTGTATCTTCACTTTTATCAATCCATAATCCCTTTTCTTTTTGATAATAGTCAGAATTTAAGACTAGTTTAAATGATAAATCTAGTAAATCCTTATAGGTATAAGAAATTTCTGGTTCCTCTTCTATTTTCTCTCCTTTTTTAGCTTTTTCCCATCTATTAGTTAACTCTTCTTGGCTCTTTAATCCTAAAGTGTATAGTGTATAATCATCAATTTCATAATCATTATTCACAATTAGCACTACTTCATTATATTTCTCTGGCCAATTTCCTTCTACCATATCATATTGTGATTGTAATAACTCCTTATTATCTAGCATTTCTGTCCATACATTCGTGTTCATAATGTTCATAGAACTTCCACCCATCATCGCCATAGGAGAATTTTGCTGAGCCTCTTGCATTGCTCCCATTCCCATACTATCCATAACTGTACTAGGATTAACTTGCACAATACCATCTTTGGTATCTTCTTTATATAAATTCAAATCTAAGTTATAGTTGTATTTAATACTATTACTATTTTTTACAATCTCATTGTCTTCTTGTTCTAAAAACTTCTTTAGCTCTGTCAAATTGTTATTTTCCATCTTATTAGAAAGAGTTGTCATCATTTCAGACATAACATTACGAGAATAAATCTTTCCTTTTTCCCTCTGCTTTTCTTCTACTTCCATTGACATCATTTTTTCTATCATACTAGAAGTATCAATCACAGCCTCCTCAATCGTAATCGGGTAAGAAGATAATGTATCTTCTTCTACTTTTGCAATATAATTTCTCATTCCTGTAGAAATAGCAAGAATTAAGGCAATCCCAATAATTCCAATACTACCTGCAAAAGAAGTAAGCAATGTCCTTCCCTTTTTGGTTAATAAGTTATTTAAACTTAAGTTCAAAGCCGTAAAAAATTTCATAGAAGTACGTCTTGTTTCTTTGTTGCTATTGATTTCTTGCTTTTCTTGAGTATATGGATTTGTATCATCTAACATTGTTCCATCTGTAATTTTAATAATTCTAGTTGAATACTTTTCTGCCAAATCTGGGTTATGAGTAACCATGATAACTAACTTATCTTTTGCAATCTCTTTTAAAATTTCCATAACCTGTCTGCTTGTTTCTGTATCCAACGCTCCTGTTGGCTCATCTGCTAAAATAATTTCTGGGTTATTCACAATCGCTCTAGCTATTGCCACTCTTTGCATCTGTCCACCTGATAATTGATTTGGCTTTTTATATACTTGCTCCTTTAGTCCTACCTCTTCTAATGCTTTAATCGCTCTTTCTTTTCTCTCCTTTTTACTAACGCCTGATAAAGTAAGTGCTAATTCTACATTAGAAAGAACAGTTTGATGTGGTATTAAGTTATAGTTTTGAAATACAAATCCAACAGAATAATTACGATAGGCATCCCAATCTCTATCTTTAAATTCTTTGGTAGACTTGCCATTAATAATTAAATCTCCACTCGTATATCTATCTAATCCACCAATAATGTTAAGCAAAGTCGTTTTTCCTCCACCACTTTGTCCTAGTATAGACACAAACTCACTTTTTCTAAACTCTACATTAATTCCTTTTAAGGCATGAACTACATTCTCGCCTGCCTGATAATCTTTTTTGATATCTTTTAAAATTAACATTTTCTCTTCCTTTCTGTCAGGTTGGGGACGTTCCTTTTTGTGACATTTTTGTCAGAGTAGGGACATATCTTTGCCTTTTGTTTTTAAGGAGTGTCCCCAGTATGACACTTTTGTCACAAAAAGGAACGTCCCCAACCTGACAAATATTTAATTACTTCTACATTGCTATTTTTGCTTCTTTCCACCATACAGTTATATACTTCATCTCTTAGCTTTTGTTTTGCCTCTTTTGCTGTTAAAGTTTCATCTGGGAAAAATGGCCCATCAATATAGCTAACAACTTGTACTTTATCTTGCTTTTTTCCATATTTTTGATAGGTATTAGTAAAGCAAAATACTGGTGTTTTTAGTCTCACAGGGTATTCAAAAGAAACTGCTTTAAATGGTCTGATTTTTGTATAATATGGCCATATATGTGCTTCTGGATAAATCGTAACAGCATATCCTTGATGAATTCTCTTCTCAACCGATTCTAAAAAGTTTTTCATAGCCTTTCTATTTCCTGGAACAGGCATCGCTCCTAGCATTTCTACTAAATTCTTTAGTCCCTTCATAGAAATATTTTCTGGATTGACAATGAAAAAATTTCTTTTTGGATACATTGCTACACTTGGAATAAATGTATCTGCAAAGTCTTGTGTATGATTTCCATAGATAAAGTACCCTTGTTTCTTGTATGGTTTTAACTTTTCTTTTCCTATATATTTCATATGCAATTTTAGTTTATTATATCCCACTTTAATAGGCATACTAAAAATATTTTGCACCACAAAAGAGCAAAAATTCCACAATGGATTTCGATGTAAATAACAATAGTTTTCATCGATTATTCTAGGTGTTATTTTTGCTCTTGAAAATTCATCATTTAGTTCATCTTGATAATAAATTACTTTTTGCTGTTTTTCTTTCAATTTTGCCTATCTTTCTTTTTACTTAACTAATTTATAATTCTATTTCTTTTTTCTCTGTAGTATATTCTAATGGAACTTTGTAAAATTCCTCATATATATTTTTCCAAATAGCTGCATTCTGTTCTTTCATTTTTATCAT
Source organism: Clostridia bacterium (assembly GCA_022797215.1). GTDB lineage: Bacteria > Bacillota > Clostridia > TANB77 > CAG-508 > CAG-273. The sequence continues at coordinate 2,999 of JAAWKD010000014.1, read as the reverse complement.
ATTTTCTTTATCTGATAACTCTGTATTTGGATAGATTGGCTCTTCAATATGAATAATGTATTCTTGTACTGGGAAATCATCTTCTCCCATAATATCACTATCTTCCATAGTAATAAAGATCGGAATAATTGGCACATTATTTTTGCTAGCAAGCTTAAATGCCCCATTTTTTTAATGGCTTTGGTTTACGATAGTTCCACCACATACTTTGCTCTGGATAGATTAAAATAAGGTCTTTTCTTTGTAAAATGGTATCTACTGCTTTTACAAATTCCATCATAGTTTCATTGCTAGAGCTTAATGGTAAAGTATCACAATGTCTGAAGAAGAAGCCATATAATCCTGAAAAATTAGTATAATTCCCTTCTCGAATAATTTTATATAATTTTCTTTTCTTTAGCTGACCTGCACGTCTACATACCTCTTCAATGGCAAAACTATCATAAGGATTAAAGTGGTTACAAGTAAGTATTGCTCCTGTTTCAATATTTTGTATGTTTTCTATTCCTTGTATATCTTTAATAATTAATCTCTTATTTTTTAGTAAACTATCTAAAAAGTGTTCCCCTATTTTATTTGCAAATTTTGTTTTAATCTTATTACTACTTTTTTTATTCAAATAATCTACATTGTCTGCTGTTAAAGTAACCGTTGGCGGATCATCTTCTGCATCAATATCAAAGATACCTTGTCTTTCCATATCTTCAATTCTTTTTAAGACATTTAATCTTTCTTGGTGCTTTTCGTTTAAACCTTCTTCTCTATCTTCCAATATAGTTTCTAATGTACTATTATCTCTTTTTATTAAAGTCTTTAAGGTCCATCTTCTTGCGTTTTCATTAATTTCGTCTAATTTCCTTTTGGAAATTCTATCATCACCCACACAATCAGATTCCTTTTTAGCTAAAAGTTTTAAATTTTCATATTGCTCCCTATCTCTGAAACGTTCTTCTTCTGAATAATTATCTTTAATGCTTTTTATCTCTTTATAATACTCTGTTTTTTCAGCATATTGCCAAAAATATTCTTCATATAAAATACCATCATAATGCCATGGTTTATAGTTTAAGTTATAATGGATTAGATTTAGCTTTTCTACCTTTGTTTTGTTATTTTGTACAGGCATTCTATTCCAACCACTTTCTAGTATTTTGGTTCTTCCCTTACATAGTCTATTTAAGTAGTCTTGGTCTTGTACTACTGCAAATTTTACTGTTTCTAATAAATACAAAAATTTTTCTTGAAACTTAGATTTACGCATTTCATCTAAGTTCATAACCAAAACACCTGCATTAAAGTATTTTCTGTAATCTGCTACTCCCACTACCTTTTCTACATATTCTTGGAAAATCGCTTCATTTTGAATAATATCATCTGGTACAACTGCTACTAAATTACTTCCCATCTCTTGATGATATAACTCTGCTACATCCCCTAATAACACAGTGTCACTATCTAGATAAATAACTTTATTATATTGTGGATAAATATTAGGAATGAATAGTCTAAAATATGTTGTTTTTGTATAATAATCGCGTGTGAATAGCTTATCTTTGATTTCTTCAATATAATAATTCAAATCTACAAATTCTATTTTAACATTTTCTTTTTCATATTTTAGGATTCTTTTCTTATTTTCCTCACAAATATTAGTATATAGCACCTTAATTGCATAATAGTAATTTTTAGAGCTATTTTCTATTAATGAGTGGATAGACACTGCTAAAAATGGCATATATCCATCATCTACTGCGTAAAAAATCGGTATTACTTCTAAATTATTCTCCATCTTTTCTTTATATGATCCTTAAAATCATATTCTCCTATATTATAAATTTAGGTTTCTAAAAGATACCTATAAACTGCTTTTCTACTTTATTGCTAGTTTCTTTGTTTTCTGTTCAAATTCCTTTTTTAAGCTCAAATACTCTTCTAAATCTGTATCAAATATGTGACATTTATAAACACTATGTACTTTTTCAATATGCCATTGTTTAATATTTTCTGTATGTGGATATGGTCTAAACATTAATCTCTTGCAAAAATGACAAATTACAGTATCTTCTTTGTTAAATTTAGATTGTTCGTTATAAATACGTGGAAGTAGTTTCTTTTTGGTTGTAGATCTAAATACTGCATCCTGATCTGCAAATAACATTTTCTTTGTTTTAATTTTCTGTCTTGCCTTTTCTAAAAGACCTGTTTCCTTTATTTTTTTCATATTCATGAGTAGCATTCCAGCATTAATGTAATCTGGTCTTACAAACCAACACCCGATATTTCTCTCTTACTGCTGCATATTCATACTTTGAAACATCAATATCATATAATTTTGACAAATCATCAGCTACCATCATATCAATATCCAAATAAAGCAATTTATCTGGAACTTCAGCTATTTTGTCTGCTAATAGCCTTAACAAAGTATATGGTGTGCAATATGCCCCCTCATTTGGACAACCTTTGAACTCTTGCTCATACAAATCAGTCACATCAATTTTGATTATTTCATTTCTTTCATCTTTTGCTTTTACTACTTGATTTAAGAAAGCAATTTGTTCATCACGAATAGCAGTATATTCTGGTTTTATTCTAGTAGCATTCATTGTAAAAATATAGCAGTGAACTGGTTCTTTTGTTCTATTTTTAATAGAGATTAATTGTGTTAATGCTCCATCAAATACTTTTTCATTACCACTTAATAATAAGTTAATCATTTACTACCCCTTTTTCTATATTCTATCAATTACATATAAGTGAAACTTTTAGAATATAGTTATGTAAAACATTACAAATTCTTAAAATTTTGTTTTTAGAATTTGTTAGTTTGTATTTTCTTATCTTTATATCATAAAATATATAAAAATACAACATACTTTTTTAGTTCTAGTATGCTGTAAGTCTGAAGTGACCCACAAAAGTTGGACAAGTGTCTATGCTGTTTTAGGGTAGAAATCCATTCTGTACTGAATTGGACTTTTACCATTTAGCCTTAACTT
>JAAWKD010000013.1 GCA_022797215.1 Clostridia bacterium | reverse complement strand
AATATTTTCATTAAAGTCTTTTTATTGTGTCTAAAATATTTTTTTCTAATTTTTTTAAAACTTTTCAACTAACTATTGACTTTTAATAGTTGGTCTCTAGGAAAGAACATATTTCTAAGTTACTTTCTTTTTACTTTCTTTTTGTATTCTCTTAATCTCTTCAAGTGCTGAGTTATACCATTTATCATTTACTTCTTTCTCCATAGTATGTTTTTTTATACAATCCCTATGGTCTTCATCTAAATAATTATAAATTCTCAATAGATTTTTCTTTAATTGTCTATTATTAATATCATCAGTTACAAATCCATTCTCTAAATTCACATTAATTTTATCTTTTGGAAATCTAGTTCCTGTATTCCATAGTACATCATTTAAAGACGTATCCACTCTATATTCTGTTTCTGTTTCTTCTCGTACGTTTACCGCCATGAAAGTAACACCTCTTCCTCCATAGTTCGCTACTGCATATAATTTCTTCAATTCTAACTTCTCCCTTCTAAAAGCTTGTTTATTTATAATAACAATATTTAATAGTGTTGTTATTATAGCATACTTCATTATAAAAATCTACTTATTAAATTTCCACTTCCTGCGTATTGGTCTAGGAGAGTTTCATATGGTTTTGAAATGTACTCAATTATCTCTTCTATTAATCCTATTGGCTTTTCTGCTTCCATCACTTTTTCTTTTATTCCTTTTTAATCTTAAATTTCATCTTCTATTTCATAGTCTTCTATTTTTGAATTATCCTTTTCTTCATGTTTTTGTAAGTTATTATACGAAAATGCTTCATTATAATCTTTAGAATATACTCCTTCTGCATTCCAATTAGCAAAGGAAACTTTTTCTAATTGTTCTCCCATTTTGAATGTTATATTTGCTCTAATAATGTTATTATCAGACCATTCTCCATTAATTTTATATGCTGAAAACCATTTGGCAAATTTTTCTCTTTGCGTATCTTGTCGCATATAATATCTCTTAGGATTGTTTATAGCTCTAAATATACTATCACTTGTTCCTTTTATATTTTTTATAAATTCAACCTCTATTGTTTTTGGTATATTAAACTTTTCATCATTTACTATATTTTCAAAATCAACTCTCAAAAAATCTTCATTAAAAATTTTAGAATGTTCAATATATACAACATTCTTAATTCTTCCTTTTCCATAACTTTCATAATCACATTTACTAATCACTACAAACAGACTTTTATATTCGAGAACTTTATATCCTCCCTCTAACATAAATTCAAATCCAAGTCCTTCACATCTTTCTCTGTCACTTTCAGCTAAATCCCTTATTGTAACACCTTTTAAATATTTTTTATTATTCATTACCTCTCCTTTTAATATTTATGTTATATTTTTCTAGTTTCCTTTTAATCTTGCAAATCCATAAAAGTTTGCTCCATTCCACCATCCATTTTGATATTCTTCTATACTTACTCCTTGTGGATTGCCTCCCGTATGAATGATATATTCAGCTTTTTTATTATTTATAGTTAGTATTCCAATATAGATACCTATGTGTGATATACTATCCTTTGTGTTGTAAGTATTTTTTAAGAAAATTAAATCTCCTGCTTTTCTTTCGTCCACACTGATAGGATAACAGTGCTCATCATAAATTCCTTGAGCAGTAGTATTAGGAATTTCTTTTATTTTACAATGTGCTAAGCAATGAATAACCCAACTAGAACAGTCATAATATTCCATACATTTATCGTATTGTAAATTACTATGGTCCATCAAATATCTCTTTCCAGCATTTTTCCAAAACTCATCATATATTGCTTGTATTTGTTCATCCTTAATCGTTACGTTTGTATAAGCATATGTGTTTTTAAATTCGTCACTAAACAAGTCAAAAAATGAATTAGAATTATATAATAATCTAATTTGTTCTATTTCGCCTTCACTAAACTCAGTTTGTGACACATCAAATTCATATTCTGGCATTTTTCTACTTTTATATTTATTAATAACGTCAAAATTATTATTACACCAATTTATATATTCATCTAGCGATGGATTTACAACTATCTTTTTAGTTTCAGTAACGGTTTGTCTTTTTACAGTATTATTACCTTTTTTATCTGTAACTTCTATATCTTTTTCATATGTATAATCAATATCTGTTATCTTTTCAAATAAGCCTGCTTCTTTGAATGTACCTAGTAGTTCTTGTTCAGCAATATCAAAAGATAAATCGCCATTTAGTACTTGAATAATTGCCAATGGTGCTTTCCAATCAATCATTCCCTTACCTGCAATTGTTCCCTCTACAACCTTTCCTGAATTGTAGAATTCAGTGGTAACTTTATCATATTCATTTTGTATATTCATCATATAATTCTCATAGCTTAATTTCGTGTCTTCACTCATAGTAATACCAAAAAATCCGCAAAGTGCTATAAGTATAATGATAATTATAAAAATAGTTGCTGTTTCTGGTAATGTCGCTATAAGTAGTTTCACTGCTTCTACTATTAATTTAGCAAGTAATTTCGTTATTTTTATCAATGCATTTGTAACTTTTTTTGCCACCTTTGTGCTAACTTTTTTCACTACTTTTTTAGTACCCTTTCTTATCATATTTGTAGCCTTTTTTGTAACTTTTTTTGTAACCTTTTTCACTGGTTTGGTCATTATTCTATTAGAACTTTTTTCAAAGCTTCTAATGTTATCTTCGTTCAAGCTAGCATTTATACTTTTACCTACTTTAATTACCTTGTTAGTAGTATCGCTAATAAATTTTATACCTTTTGTGATGGTTGCAATTCTCTGAGATGTTTCACTACTTTTAGATGCATTGATTACATTGCTTTTATTATCATCTTCGCTATTTTCACTGACACTTTTACCAGAAGCTAGTGTTTTTATCCCACTGCTACTATTGGTCTGTAATCCTTTATAATTATTTACTTTAGTCTGTAGTTGATTAGTAGTATTTTTTATTTCTTCTATAGGATTATTTATAGATGTTTCTAATCTATTAGAATCGATTTCGGTTTCTATTTTTTTATTTACTTGTTCTCCATACCATTTGTTAATTGTATTAATACTATCCAAAATTGCATTAGTACTTTTATTACTATAGTCACTATACTTATTTAAAGAATTGGCTATATCTTTATTTGTGTTATTATTTTCATTTGACATATTCCAACTCCTTAATCTACTGTTTTGATTTGCATATTTGATGTTTGATTAATTTCATAAATATATGTTTCTTTAGATACCTGATTTCGAAAAGCAACTTTATCCTCACCATATACAATAAGACCGTTGTCCTGTTGGGCTATCTATGATATATTTTGCTTCTTCATCGCTAATATCAAATATTTTGCAAATAACTGGCAAGTCAAGAGATTTTTGCTTTAAAATCATTGCAAATTCGGAATTAGATAATATTTTACAACCTTGTTCATTACTAATAACGTCACCGTATATTCTGTGTGATAACCGTTGGAATTGCATTCTCTTTTCTTCCAGTTTTATATAATTTAGCAATATAGTCAGCAGAATATGGATTTGCTAATAATATATGAAATTCGTCAATAAAAATCCAAGTATGTTTACCTAAATTTCTATTTCTTTTTAGTCTATTCATAATATGCTCTAAAACTACTAAATATCCTGTTGTTTGGATAGAATGAGGCAATTCTGATATATTAAAAGAAATGAAGCGATTTTTTATTTCTATATTTGTTTTTTTTGCAAATATGTTCATTCCTCCATATATATATCTTTCTAAAATTAGAGCAAGCTTCTTTGCTTCGTTTTCTGGTTGTCTTAACAATTCGTCATAGAATTTTACAAAATCGGGTTCAAACTGTTTATCAAAGTTATGTAGCTGATATTCCTCATATATATTTTTTGTGCATCTATCAATAAGAGTCTTTTGCTCGCCACTTAAACCATCACTCGATACTATAGATTCTATAAATGCTAATAAAAACTCTATCTTATTATTTAGTGCTTCTTCATTTTGTCTATGCTCATATTGCAGTGAAGAATCAAATGGATTAATATATGTATTTGTATTAATACTAATATTTAATACTTGACCATTAAACGCCCCGAATTAGCGGTTGGTATTCACCTTGTGGGTCAATTACAATTATTTCATCTTTTGGGTATCTTAATAAAACTTGTTCTATTATAAGTTTTATTGAAAATGACTTTCCTGCTCCGCTTGTTGCAAGAACACAACCATTTCCATTTAATAATTTTTTTCTGTCACAGAATACTGGATTTTTTGATACCAAATTGAGTCCATAAAATACGCTACTTTTATGCATTAAATCTTTAGTATGAAAAGGTACATTTACTGCTGTACTCTCTGATGTTAATGACCTTTGCACTTGTAATGTATTGAAGCCAAATGCTAAGCAATTTTGAATTCCCTCCAATTGTTGCCAATCTAAGTTATATACTGTAATTGATTGTTCACTTGCAATGCTTTTTACCATCTTAGTAGTTTTATTTAGTTCTTCTAGTGTATCTGCTTGAATGCATATTAGAATATTATTGTTAAACATTTTTTGTTTTTTATTTTGTAGGGCATCTCTCAAATTTTGCGTATCTTTAATAGCATCTTCTAATTTTTCATCTTTTACAGCTTCATATGAATAATTATTTTTATTAGCCTTTTTTATTTTTTCTAATCTTTCCGTTTTCATTCCAGAAATCTTTTTATTAACTTTTCGAATTGTTTTAGCAGGATTCGTTGGTGTAATATTCAAAGTTGTAATAATGTTTGCATTTTCTATTGTTGTAATAAGGTTATAAAACACTGGTGTTACAGTCTTTGGTAACTTACTTACATACATAACCCTAATAAACTTTTTATCTCCAATGCTAATATAATTTTTTTCTTTCAAAGATATGTTATCTTTACTTGCAAGAACATCATATATACTCAATTTTTTCTCTTTTGCATATTGTATAATATCATCTATTCCAGCATCTTCTAGTAAATTTGTATGAAACATATTATATAAAGAAGTCAGTCTCTCATTAATACTAACCCTTCTGATTTTAGATTTTAATTCCTTAAACTTCTCTTCTGTTCGTAGTTGGTACTGCATAAAAATATCCTGTGCTTCTTTTATACTTTCTGCTTTTGTCGTAATAACAACTTGTCTCGTCTTACATAATATTTCTTCTTTATCTCCTAAATAAAGTTCGATTAATGAATTAAATTCTTGTGCTACTTTAATTTCATTTTTTGCTAATTTTTTTGTATCGTATATATAATCATTCTTATAATCTTTTGTTTTCACAGGTGTTCCAAAGCAAATCACCTGTATATGGTCATTAAAGTTAAACGAATGAAGATACTCTACCCATTTTAAGAAGATGCTTTCTTGTTCATTATAATTTGCTTTTGAAAAAGATATATCTTGATACTCAAAACAGACCGAGTAGTGTTTTTCATCAATTCTAATAATTGAACTACTTTCATATAATTCTTCAAAAAACATTCTTATGATTTGAGATGTTGTTTTTGGTTTTGCTACTTTATTGACTTGACGTATCTTAAAAAAATCTCCTAGTATGAATTTCCCTTTATTTCCAATTTTATTTTCTTCTCTTCTGTTAAGCAATTATCATGCCTCCTCATTTTTTAAAAGTTCTGGTATGTAATACCACTTGCCTTCTGTTAGTTGTTTAAACATAGCAGGATATGTTTTTTGACCTACAACAGGTTGATTTCTTATCATTCTCTTATATATAGTATATAAATCTGCTCTGGTGCAAAAGAAAGGATGCTTGTTATTAAAAACTCGCATCCACTTTGCGTTATAATTGTTAAGATAATAAACTAAAAACCTTTTTTCATAATCACTTAATCTCACTATTTCACCTTTTCAGTAATTTTAAAAGAATATCCTGTTCTTCCTTACTTAATTTAGATAATCTCTGAGATAGTTCATCTTCTTTAATCTTATTTTCTTTAGTCTTCCTGTTTTTCGTTTTTTTAGCTTTTCGTCCTATTATTTTATTTTTTATTTGCTTTTTCTTTTGATTTTGTAATAAAAATTCCTCATCTGTTATATAACAAACTGGCTTTGAAAATAAAAAATAATGTCTTAGCCAATAAGGAATTATTTTTTCTGCTTGTAATTCATGTATTTTAACAAATCCAATAAATCCTAAGATTCCAGCAATCGTAATTACTATATAACTTGTTATTTCATTTCCAATTTTATCTTTTAAAATGAGATATGTGGGAACTACTAAAGCTACTATTAAAATAGCAAATCCCCATTGTCTAAAATTAAAGAAGTAAATTTTCTCTTTATAATCATTAATTTCATCAAATACTATAATTTCAATATTTTCCATTTTTAATGTCCTCCTGTTATTTTTTCTGCAAATTGACTTCCATATTGAATAATTGCAAGATACATTCCATTCAAAAATAACATAGCAACTATAGTAGATATAGCACTTATTGAATCTACCGAAGCACTTAATCCAGATAGTCCGTACCGCATAAATATTGGTCGCAATATATATAATTATTGCTTCTATTCCTATACTTGTGGCAAACAAAAAATATTGTATCGCTTTTCCTCGACTTTCATCATCAACAGCCAACGCAATTGGAATTGGCGCAAAAGCAAAACAAAATATTAGTTTAACTATGCGTAGAAAAATCTGTGTAAATATTTGAATCAATGTTGTCATAAATGGGATAAATAGTATTAAATATAAACCATATGTCATAATACTATCAACGAACCCGATTGGGTACAGCATTAACTAATGTCTCGGCTATATTTATATTTGAACTGCTATTATTTAAAGCATTAGTAACAGTTACAAAAATATCATTTACAACATTCATAATAGTAGATAAAAAAGTATATCCATTCATAATAAAATACTTTAATAAGAAAAATACTACGAATGACATAGCAACTCTCTCCCATGAGATTTTATCTACTTCTATTGACTTTTTTATCAAATTAATCATAAAAAAAAGAATCAATAAACTCAGAGCCACGGGAATCACACAATCATTAACAATTTTCCCAATACTCCAAATGTTAATATTTTGCACACTAGAGAAATCAGTCAATTTTTGCACTGAACCTATTAAGTCACCAGAATCAAGTTCAATTCCAAAAGCATTAAATTTAAAATTATAAAGAAGTCTAATAAGTCCATCCAATTATAAAAATCCTCCTATTTTGTTTTTATTAATTTTTTTCTCCACTGTAACAATCGTATCGTTGTGCTTTCCACCATGAGCAACTAATAATATTTCCATAGTATAGAATCCTCTACATTTCCCAATTCCATTAGAATTCCAATCAAAAGAAATACAAATACCACTTGGCTTTAAAATTCTAGAAATTTCATCTTTTTGTAATCGCCAATATCTAGCTGATGTAGTTTCAAAGTCAACTGTTTTATCTAATTTCCTATATATTTCAGATACTTGCCTAGACGAATACGGTGGGTCATATAGAACTATATCAACAGAATTACTATCAAATAATTTGTAAAAGTCTAAAGCATCTAAATTATAATCAGTATGATATAGAGTATCTATATCATTTGTTATAGTTGCAATATTGCTATTATTTGCAAAAGCGTCTATTGATAGTAATTCAGGTTTTATATATCTATTCAATAATTCTCGTATAGGCTTTATGGAGAAAGTATTTTTGTTAGGCATAGCCCAAGATTTAGTAATTTTTATATTTTTATTCATGTTAAACTTTGTGTAAATTTCTCCTTTTTACAGTCCAAATAAATGTCTAGATTGAGCAATTGCAACAAGCATAAATCCTGCCATCAGAGTCATTAATCCTCGTGACTTTCCGTTCTGCATCTTCTCTCTGCCAACCAAGGGCAAACATTACTCCACCCACGAGTGCAATAATTCCTCCGAATTTTTGTTAGCCAATCACATGCAAATGCTATGAAGCTATCAATAGATTCTGTGTTAGATGCAGCATATACCTTTGTCTGTGCAATAATAAATAGAGAACATAAAATGCTACCTAAAGTTGATATCTTATTAACAATCCCTCCCTTTCTATTTTTTAATTTTTGAATTATTTTTCTCATTGATTTTTTTCCTCCTCATATAAAAAAAAGATATCCCTATAAAGAATACCTCTTTCAATTTTTAATCTTTATCTTTTAATTCTTCAAACTGAATTACTCCATATTTGTATAACTGTTTTAATTCATTTCTATCCACTTTTTCTATCTTTGAAATTTCAATAGTCTTTGCAAACGCCAATCCCACATTACAAAGCAATCTATATGCTGAATTCCTTTGATATTCTAATTCTTCTCTGTGTTCATATAATTTATCTACATTTCCTCTCCATGGCTCATACAAATTAGAATAATTTTGGTGTTCTTCCAAATTGTATAATTTAGAATAAAATGCTCCTACTGTTGCAACAAATAAAATGCAATATCCCTTGGGCATTTTAGATATTTCATCTAAAGTTGCCAATTCTCTACCTACTATATCCCAATTTGTGCTACTAGAATTTTGTTTTGAGAAAGTCCTACCCATACTTTTTTTATACCAAGTTTTTTTACCGAAGTAAAGAAACAATATATTCCAATGTCTCTTTAGAGTTGCTACCTAAGAAAAGTATTGTGTCAACACAGTCTAAAACTGATTCCCAACTATCTTTATATCTCTTTTTTAATTGACTTAGAGATTGTAGTCCGAATTGTTATTCCGTACATTTAATCCGTCTTAAATATGCTAATTCTTCAACAAATCGTGGTATTTCTCCGTAATTGAGCCCATTCATCCATATAAATTTCTAACGGTGTAACAAGACTTCCACCAAGCTTTTTAGCATTTTCATCTATCATTGCAAATATTTGTGTATAAAAAATACTTGCTAAGAAATTGAATGTTGAATCTGATGGCTTAGTTATAATAAAATAAGCTATTTTTCCATTTCCAATATGTCTATTTGCCTCGGTATTTATTTTCTGCAGAATTGGTGAATTGTTGTCGACAGGCATACCGAATTCGCTCTAATTCCATGTCATCGATATCTGTTAAATCTGCGATTTCTTTTATGTTAAAAGCTGCTAGTCTTGCAGTAGCAACCATAATAATCGTACTCATCATTTTCGGTGCTGAAGCAGCAACTTTAAAATGTCGATATTGTTTTACGCCAATAGCGTCTGGCTCTTCCTTTGCCCAATTTTCAAAAAGTTTATCTAGCGACGAAGTTCCTGTTGCATCTGGATTGCTTAATCTAATTAATTTTAAAATAGTAGTGAAATTTTGATGTCTTTTATCGTAGTGTCTTATAGTGTAATAAAAAAGTGCCTGTAAGAATATCATCTCTGCTTTCTCCCAAAATGGGTCACCAGACGTGCTTTCAATATTTTCACTTTTAGTGTTTAGCATTAGTGTATTAATAAGACTCATTACATCATCTTCTTGTATTTCACTATTATAATTCATCTCTCCTAATATTTCATTGAAAGAAGGTATCTCTTTTATATATGTAAAAGGATTGTAGTGATTAGATTTTGATTTTTCATCTAAATTTAAAACCTTAATAGTATATCCCTTTTGTTTCAAAGAATATCCGCAGTCTCTCAATAATTCTCCGTTTAGGGTCAGTTACAACAATACTCCCATTTGCATTAAGAATATTAGGTTTGAAGTAGTATCTTGACTTTCCGAGTTCCAGGACGACCAATCAGCATTACATGCCTGTTCATTTTACTTTTTTTCATATCTTTAGAAATTAACTCTGTTTGTGTTAGAATCATGTTGTTTTCAAAGTTCTTGTCTCTTTTGTTAGCAATATCCTTTGAATTTCGCCATTCTGCCGAACCGATATGTGTCCTCTTGAATATTTTTCTTATTCTTCATACGATAAGTTTCATAAATCATGAATACAAAAAAAGACACTCCTACAGAAATAGTAAGATTTTTACTGTTTAAATCTATAGCAGTGTTTATTTTATATAATTCGTTGAGTGCCACTGAAAAGAATTCTAAATTCCAAACTCCATTGTTATCGCTTACTAATGTAGTAACTCTTAACATATAATAGAAGATTAATATAAATATTATAAATAAAAGTAAGTATGGTGTTTTTTTGTTTTTCTTAATCAGTATATAATATCACTCTCCTTAATTTAATATTCTATATCTATAGAGCTTTCATTTTCGATTATTTTAGCATTTACATCTTCTTTTACTTTATCAATAGTATAAGCCGTCCAGGTCCAATAGCCTGCACCTAAACAATAAACTTTCTTTTGCCCTTCCTTGGTATTAATAATATGTCCATATCCTACTGTTTCTTTTCCATTTTCTTTTTCAATAGCATAATAACAATCATTCTTTTCACTATATTCTATTCTATAATCCGTTGTTGAAGCCTTATTAGCAATTATATCTGCTATTGGCTTTTCAAACGATGGTGTGGCCCATCCATTCCATTTTCTACTTTCGATATGGTATCCTTCATAATATTCGCTAGTATCATCTAGTTCAAAATATGCTTTTTTTTCCATTTCTTCTATATTAATTACCTACCTCTTTTTCTATATTTTCAAAATCAACTTTAATTTCTTTAGCATTTTCCATATTAATTATAGCATTACTATTTTCTTTTTCTATTTGTTCAAAAATATGTAGTCTCTCGGTTTCTTCTTTGACAACATCTCTTTTTTTTTCTTTTTCAGCTAATTCTTTTAAATCACTTCTTAAAACAGTCCATAAACATTCATTTTCCTGTCTCTTCATAATATAATTTTTTCCACTAAGAATCTCATAAGTTTGCTTTTCTTCATTTCCTATTCCTGTTTTAAATGATATTAATTCATCTTGTGATTTTATATTCCATTGTATATTTTTATTGTCATTCCCATATACTCGTAGTTGACCCGAATCGTTAAATCCTAGTTGATTATATCTTTCTAAATGTTTATTTTCGAAATATACATTAACTATTTTTTTCTCATCTTCATTAGTAATAATTTTAACACCGATATGGAATATCAGATATTTCTAATTCATTTTCCATTTTTAAAAAGGTTGAAAAAGCTATTTCATGAACACAGTAATCCCTCTTAAAGTCTTTCACATTTACACTTCCAATTTCATGAAATTTAAACTTATCAGATAGTTTTCTTAATTGTTGTGAATTCAAATTCATTCCTTCTTCTTTAATTTCTTCTATAGCAGCTTGCGTATTTTCATCAAACAATTCTTTAGAAATCCCCGTTCTGTATGCAATAATATCTGCTATTCTGTCTGCCATATAAGGTGCTTTAGATTTATTGAAGTAAATATTATAGACTTTGTCCTTGTGCTGTTCTACTTGTTTATTCTGACTTTTCTCACTTTTTTTAATTATTTTGTCTAATTGCAATATTGTAGAAATCCTAGGATGCAACATTTTAAAATGATATAATCGTTTTATTCTGCGATTATATCGTGTAATTCTTTTTTGTTGTGCCAGTGATTTCTTCTTCCCAAATTCATCGTCATCATCTGCTTTTAGTTTTCTCTCGCTAGCAACTACACGTACATCATCTTTTTGACACTTTTCCATTGTTTTAATAGTTTCATCATAAGATAAGTTGGTTAGCTTCTCTAGTTCTTTAGTACTACCATCCTTTTGTACTGCCTTAATTCCCTCCAAAAAGTAATGATAACTAAATAATGAAAAAGGTTTTAGAAAATATTTATAACTGTATTTTAAACTGTCCTTAATGCCAATTTTTGCTACTTTAATTGCTTGATTATATACTTGTTCTGCATCGGACTTATTATTTGCTTGCATTATACCATCACCTCTTTTTCTCTTTGCACTTCATATATTTTTGAATATTTTTTATAAAAATCATCTAGTGTCAGTCTATCGCTCCATTTCCTTAAATTCCTATCAACATCTACTTTATATTCGCTCATATTCGCTTGATTTGCTTCATCATTTAAAATCTCAATTCTTTCATTTTCTTTTCTATATAGTTGTTTTGGTATGAATACTTGAATTTCTTTACTTATTGGTAGATACATTCCTTTATATGTTTCTTTTTCCTCACCTGATAGATTAACGAAAATTGACATAGCATTTTTTTTCTGATTTTTTTTGATACTTTCCTCTATCTTCGGTATTTCGATATTTTCTATTTGTTTTTCACTTACTTGAAGTATATTTTTATTATTATTAAAAACTAATAAAGTTTTGTACTTTCCATTATTGACATATTGTCTACTCAGTGCTGATTTTATCTCATCTGTATATGCTAAAGCATATCTGATAGCTTCCATTGAACCCTCAGAATAATTAGAAATTGCCTGTTCTTTAAATGTCTTTTCATAAGTACGAGGAAATAATGTCTTAAACTGATTTATATTATTAGAAATAAATATTTCTTCAAATTCATCTAAGTTATTTTCAACATATTCTTTTATTTCTTTGCTAAAACTCTCGTTATATTGTTTAGTTATTATTTCTTTTTGTTCTATTGTTAAATTGATATCTACTACGTTCCCTTTTGAATTAAATATTTTTACATTATTTAGCAGTTTTTCAAGTATGAAAACTTTATCATTTTTAAACTCGATATAATCATTTGTTTTAAAAATATAGTCTTCTATATAACTATTAATATTTATTTTTTTCTCTTCATCTTGTAGATATTTTTCGTCATTTAATGTTTTATTTACTACATCTATGGTGAGTTTATTTGACTCTATATATTTTAATAAAATTTGATTTTGATGTTCTATAGCATATTTTTTTATTAGCTCTAAAATATAATTATAAAAAAAGATATCTTTATATTTATCAATCCTAGCTTCTATTTGTGTAGGATTAATAATTTGTTCTATTTCTTCACTTGTATAACTTGTATTATTTTCCATGAATTCTCTAAAATTTAATGCATCCTTTGTATTTTTTATCATTTCATTTTTTACCATCTTTTGATATATGTCATTTATGTTCTCTACAGTTAATTCTTTACCTTTTATATATTGATACTGTAATAAAAAAGTAAATGCTGATATTTTAGTACTATATACTTCTTCTTTCGTTATATTCGCTATTTGCAAATCTCCAAAATCTTTATAATTTCCTATGCTTGAAATATCTAATACACTTACTTTTAAATTTTGTTTCAATAATTCTGGAATAATTCTAATCATAGCTTCTTTTCCAGCTTGGTCATTATCTAAACATAAAGTAATTTCACAATTTAATTTTTTAATTAAATTAATATGTTCTTTTGTTAATGCAGTTCCCATTGTTCCTACTACATTATCGACCTTCATTTGTTTGGCACTTATAACATCCATATAGCCTTCCACAATAATTAGTTCATCATTTCTAGCATATAGTTTCGCTTTATGATAATTGAATAGTAAATTGCTTTTATTGAAAAACTCTGTCTCCTTTGTATTCAGGTACTTCGGTTTTTCACTATCATTTATTGCTCTTGCTCCAAAACCTACTATCTTTCCATTTACATCAAAAATCGGAATAGTTATTCTGCCACTAAATACATCTTTTTTGTTGTTTATAATCCCTACATTCTCTAGTTCTTCCATACTATAATGTTTTAAAAGTTCTTTTGAGATTGTAAGATATTGCGGAGCATAACCTATATGAAAATGTTTTATTGTTTCATTTGATATTTTTCGATTTCTTAAATATTCTAAGCAATTTGATATTTCTGTATGACTTCTGTTTAAATTTGCTTCGGTTAATGTTATAAAATCCATTAAAGCATTTTCTAACTTTTGCTTTTTTTTCTGCTCTTCTGTTATTGGACTATTCTCATTCTGTGCCTTTGGAATATTGATATTTAAGTGTTGTATATCAATAGCTTTTTGCATTGCATCTCTAAAGCTAATCTTATTGTGATTGATTTCATTTTCATATTTTTGTATAAAAGATATTGCATTTCCACCTGTGCCACATGCAAAGCATTTTACTATTCCTTTGTTTGGATGAATACTCATAGATGGATGTGTGTCTGAATGAAAAGGACAAATGCATTTGTTTTTATTAATTTTTATGCCGTAATATTCTAGTATTCCTTGAATATTTGAACTGTTTAATATTTCATCATATACATCACTCATATTCTTTTTCCTCATTATTTATTTCCTCGGCATGTTGAAAATAACGAGTTAATAATTTATCTGAATTTCTTAATTCTATAAAACTACTAGCCATTTTAGCATTAGGCACAAATACATATTTACGATTATAACTTGTATATGATTGATTTATGTCCTTATTTAGTAAAGGAGATTTAATATAAACGGAATATGAGTAATCATTTAATTCTAGTTGCTTTATAATTTCTTTTATTAATTCTATTTCTTTTATATTTATCATATCCCATGATAAACTAGTAAAACTATTTAATTCTATTTTGTTTTCTACACGAGTTAATATTTTTTTTAAAGCTACATCAGTTTGTTTTTCTACTATACTCTCAATAACTTTTAAACCCTCATTTTGCACAATCAATCTAGCATCTATATTTCTTATTATGCATCACCTCTAATTCTGTGAAATTTTTTAGCTATTTCTCTAATCTCGAATCATCTTTGTTACTTAATATACATCACTCATATTCTATTTCCTCCACTTGCTTTATATCCTTTGGATGTTTTTCATAGTATTGTAATTGTTCTTCCATATCCTTCTCATCAAAAGTATATATAATCGAAGGAAAGGGCAAAGTTTTTATTTCTCTATTTTTCGATTCATAGTGCAGATTTATTTCTTCCTCTCCTGGATATTCTCCAATTATAGATAATGTATATGATATATCATGTTCCTCTAAATCCATCATTACATCTTTCAATAAGCGTTCTTTTGCTAAATTAACCTTATCCCATCCAAGATATATAACTTCACCAAATTTTTTATTTATTGTTGTATTTTTTAAAACAACTTGTAGAAAATCATCATTTATAAATACATTTAACCCTTGTAATATAGATAAACCTTCTTTAGTTGTAATTAATCTTATTTGTGATTTATGTCCTATAAATTAATTCACCTCCATATCGAGAAAGTCTTTTATATGATGTTCTAAAATAGAATCATCTTTGTTACTAATAAATACTAAAAGTACTTCCCTTTTTTCTTGATTAAATATAGTAACAATAATATCAGTCTCCTTTCTCAAAACTTGAATGAAGTCATATATTTGTTTAGTAGTATAATCATCATTCACCTTTATATTAGTATATTTTAGAATACTAAACGGCTTTGCTATTTTTGAAGCAATAGCACAAACATCTCTACTTATAACTGTATTCTTCTCTATTTTCTCAAAATAGATATCATCAAAAATTAAATAATATGCCCCTTCTATAGTTTTATCGATTAATAATGACCTTAGTTCATTGAAGTTATATATAATGTTTGATTGTATATTGTCTCCTCCTTTTTATTAGAAAACTGAGTGAGAAGAATTCCCACTCATAGATTAATTATTTTTCCTTTTTCTTTTTAGTACTATCACTCCAGTAACAATTCCAATCAACGAAATTGTCATTAGTCCTATTGTTAGAATATAGTTTATTTCACTTCCTGTTTGAATTACTGGTGCTAATGAGTTATAATAAATAAAACTATATACATTATTATTTTCCTCTAACAATATATTATCTGCGAATACTCCTTTATCATTAATTTCAATTTTAACAACTTGGTCTGATAGCACATAGCCTGCAGGTGCTTTTCCGCTCTTTGATATAGTATATTCCATATCGTAAATTCTCAAATAAAACAGTACCTTTTGATTCATTTGCCTTAACTGTCTTAATTAGTTTAGCACAGTTCTCATCTTCATAAAGATTGAATTCAAACTTATTAGATTTAATATGTTCACCAGTATCTCTATCTATTTTTTCTACTTGAACCGCTTTTACTATAGGCATATCCTTCATCTCTACAACTTGTGTGGCTTTATCTGTGGAGACTGTAAATGTTATACTTTCAGCAATCTCAAATCCGATATGGAGCGTTTTTTTCTGTTAATATATAAGTTTTGTTTTCTTCTAGTCCAGAGACATGGTGAGCTTCTTTAGTTGATATCCATTCATCTATAATGTTGCCTTCTTCATCAGTCACAATGAGTTCTGCTCCCTCTATTTCTTCGTCATTTGTCAAATCTTTTTTAGTTACATCTACTATTTTATCTATCATAACAACTGACTGAACATCTTTTGTATTATTGACATTAAATTCAATGTCAGTCGCTTTCACAAATCCTTCTATAGAAATTTCCTCATGAAGTCTATAAGTTTTGTCAACTAATAATCCTTCTATTACATGAGGTATTTTAGAAGAAATCCATTCATCAATTATATTGTTGTTCTCATCAAATACTTGTAAAGTAGCACCTTCAACTTCTTCGCCACTTATGTCTTGTTTTGATATTTCGATAACAGTTGTATCATTAACAACTTCTCTTGTTTCTGTATATACTTTTGTTGTGGTATCTTTTTGCGTGAATTTTACTTCATGTCTAGTTTCATTTAGAACTAAGCATGGTAATGTTTCACACTCAAAAAATTCATAACAACCTATAGGAAGTTCAGTTATTTTTAATTTTCCATCTTTCGAAAGATTATATGTTCCAATTTCTTTTCCTTTAGGATATACAACACTCCCATCGCTCATATCAAGTATATCTTCTTTTGCTACTAACTTAAATTTAATTTTACTTAAATCACTGATATCTACTAAAGATGTATCAACATTTTCTTTTAATGCTACCGATTTATCAATTATCAATGTAGCTTTTGGTTGTTCATTTTCTACATTCACCGTAATCCATGCATCCAAGTCTTCATCATATTCTAAAGTTTCATTTTTATTATTTACTTCAAATACAATATCTTTATCTAATTGTAAAAAATTATCTGGCACTTTTATCTCTGATAATTTATATTTTCCGCCCTTCAAGCTTTGTTTCAGTTGTTGCAATGCCTCTATCAGTTGTAGTCCACGATGTGTAATAAGTATCCCCAACTTTACATTTTACTTGTTCCCATTCTCCTGTACTTTCATTTAATTTATATAGTTCAAAAGTTGCATTGGAAAATGTTACTACTTTTCCAGTTTCTTTGTCTAACTTTACTAGTTTAAGATATGCACTAAAAGGTAAATCGTTCGCAACAAGTGATTTAATAATTTCATTACTATCTCTATCTATTGTTACATAGAAGTCTTCTACTGTTTCTATTTTTGACGACGGAGTATAGGTCTCTCGGACAGTATAATTTCCGTAGGACATTAGTCCTGATACGCCACGCCCGTTTTCTGACGTTTTGAAAATAGAATATTCATCTTGTGCATACTGTTCCAAATGTTTTAGTGCTTCATCAAAGCTTCCATAAGCTTCCACATATCTTGTAAGAATTGCAGTAAACTCTGCTCCTTCTACATAATCTGCTATAGTATTATCATCTGTAGTTACTTTGATTACTTCGAATTTTGCCTTTTGCACAATATTACTTACTATCCCACTTACTTTTATTACTTTCGTATTACTATCTTTATATGCAAACTCATAATTATATATATTTTCATCTCTAGTATATCCGCTCAGGAACTGTTGTCTCTAAAGCATAAAAATTGCCTATTGGAATCCCTGTTAGTTTGTTTTCATTTACACTAAGTTTTGCATTTGTAGAATTACTAACAATTTGTATAGTTGCAATTCCTTTTTCGTCAAAGGTAAAAGTTGCAACTGGTTCGTCCTTTGAAAAGTACTTAACTGTATTAGCTTCATTATAAATATCATTACTTGCATATAATGTATATACTGTCCCCTTTACAGTCGCATCCCCATGGTGAATTGTTCCATCAATTCTATTAGAAGTACCTGTGTCTAAATCTTCTTTAATAATTTGAAGTTCTCCTGTTGGCTCTTCATTAGTTACAGTTAAAATGTTAGCCTCTGCCTTCTCTCCTACTTTTACCTCTACATCATAAATAGTACTATTTAGTAAATATCCTGTGGCAGAAGATATTTCCTGCACATGGTATTCTCCAGCCTTTAAATCTTCTAATACAATATCTCCTGCTGTTGAAGTTACTTTTGAATTAGAATATCCTGTATCTTCACTCCAAATTCTAAAAGTACATCCAGCTAATAAATCTCCATTGCTATTAACTTTTTTGACAGTTAATCCACCATTCAATTTAATATTTAGACGTAAACGGAAAAATGGGTCAACTGGATAGTAATTTGTGTATGCAGTTCTTTGTAAATTGTTATCTATTATATATACTTTAGATGTAGAGTTTCCATAATGAAGACGTAATCCTACATTTTCTGATTTGAAAGTGTAATTTTCAGATTTGCAAGTATCTGTTACAGTAATATATAAATCATTACTCCCCTTAGTGTGTTCAAATTTTATTCCATCGATAATTTTATTGACTGTTGGATAATCTTTTAAATGTCCATCAGAATCAGTCAATTTATATTTTTTATTTACTTGTAACGTTATTGTGTCTCCTGCAAAGCTTGGTACTGCATTATCTCTTTCTTTTATCTTAGCATTAATTTGTGCTTTCCATGTGTTATATTCAGTTTGTATTGAAGAGTCTAAAAATGTTCCGTGGATTTTGCTTTAGTTTCTCCCAAATCATTTGTTGTGTAAAGGCATATACTTTACTTACAGCTCTGTAATCATCTTGTCCAGGTATAATATTTCTATCTCCATAAGTTTCATACCAGCCAACATAGGCAACTTTGTATGCATCTGTTAAATCATCATCTTTATATGTTTTTCCATCAACCTCAGAACCTGAGAAAGTTCCATCGTATAGATTTACTCCGCATTGAATACAAAACGCTTCACGATAATTACTTCCGTTTACAGAGATTCTTTTTGAGTAAATTCCTTCCCCAAATTCGTCATTATTAACAGTTGTTTGTAGATACGTTGGAAGATTTTGCACTTCTATTCTATCAGAGCTATAAGTTTGTCGTGTTTGCGAAGTTGCCATATTTTCTTGTGTAATAAATGTTTCTAAAACTTCAACTTTTTGTAATTCATTCTCTTCTATCTTCCTATTCTGTTCTTCTATCTCTAAAACGCTTTCCTTTTCTTCCGTTATTTCTTCTGAAATCTCTTCTTGACTAGTTTCTTCTGTACTTTTACTTTCTTCTTGCACTTGTTCTATTTCTCTATTTTGTTCAACTATAACATTTTCATTCTCGTTTACCTTATTTGATATTTCTGTTGTAGCTAAGCTTAAACTATGTAAAATATTAGAAAATAAAATTATTACAGTGCAAATAAAAGTCATAATTTTAATTTTTTTCTCATTTTTCATGTTTTTCCTCCTAGTATTTATTTTCATTTTAAAATGATATTTAATTCTTTATCTTTCAACAAAAAGCAGGTTTGAAAACCTGCTTTTTTACTTTAAATATATAAATACAATTCTTTATCTTTTTTGATATATGAAATCACCCGTAACTAATCCACAATCTGTATCAGACTTTCCGTTAAAATATGTTTGGCAACTATGAACATTTTGATAGCCGAACAGGGCAATTTTCAATATAATTATCCCAAGTAATCATTCCATTATCATATAAATTATCCCATCTTTTTGTCTCGGAATTAAAATATTCTACAAATTCATCAAATGACGAAAACCATTTACCACAATTTCCAGTTGTTGAGTGAACATGAGATTTATTTGATGTTTTTACATTATTATCGCCATTGCTACTAATAGTGTTATTATTAGTTTTATTGTTAGAATTTTTAGTAGTATTCTGCTTTGTGGTAGATGCGGATTTTGTTATAGTTATTGTCTCATTTTTATTAGATTGTACGTTCGTCATATCAATATTATTATTTTCTTTTGTTAGTTCATTTTCTGCTTTTAGGTCATTCTCTGCCTCTTCGTTAGCTGCATGCATTGAAATCTCTATACTATCTGTTACTACATTTATGTTATTAATCTCTATTTTTTCTATAGATGAATTCAATTTTGAAATGTTGGCTTCTTTCCTCCTAAAAAAGTTTGCAAAGAATATACTTATGAAGACTATAAGAATTAAGATAGTTATTGATATTATAAAATATTTTTTCATATATTATCACCTCTTATAGTAATAATAACGCCCTTTTCTTCATTTGTCAGCCCTTTTTTATTTTTTTCTTTTCATTCCCTTGACCAATCACTCCTTCATTAATGTCATTTAAAAGCTTAGTAGAACTTGCTTCTAGCTTTTCATATTCCTTCCTAAATGAATATAATTTTTTCAATGTAATATCTAACTCGTCAATTTCCTTTTGAATTTCCTCTTGCTTATTCTTTTTTATTTCTTTCTGCTGTTCCAATTTTTGTATCCTTGACAAAATTTTTCTTAGCATATATCACCTTCTTTCTACTTTTTCTTTCTACTTTTAATCGTCAGGAGTAATACTTGCAATAATATAGTATCTTTGGTCTGTATTTATTGATTTTGCATTGATATATGAACATGTAGACAATTTTACTATTTTTGAAATATTTTCATCGATGTTATCTATGGTGTACTTACTTGCTTCTTTGTAATATTCAATTTTTTCACTAAAACTTAAATTTTTAATGTTATTAATTTCATCTATTACTCCCGTAGAATATACACTAAAAATTTTTCCATCGTAATTTTTTGTCTTAGTATATATTTTTATACTTAAATGGGAATATAGAAAACTATCAGTTAAGTATCTATCTAAGTTTGAGAACATACTTCCATTTAACATATTATGCCCATAGATAATAGTTTCATCATCTTTAAACGGATTCTCGTTTATTGTAAATATCGAGCCACTTGGATTGTATTTTTTGTTATAATCATGTTTAATATAAAATAGGTTATTATTATCTTGTAAAATTGGATAATTAATTTTTGTTCCATCTATTTTAATCCAACCAATTATATCGCTATTTCTTGATGTCAATTGTTTCCAATTTACTATTTGTTTCTCCGTTTTCTCTTCGTTTTCAATTACTTCTTCTATCAATTCTCTTGTAGCTTTTTCACTTTCTTTAAATTGCAAAAAGTTTTTCATTATTAAGTATGAAGATGTAATGAATATTGTTATAAAGCTAACTATTAGAAGTTTTAAAAATGCATTTTTACACTTCATAATCTTTTTCCTTTTCACATTGTTTATTATTTCTCTGTTCTTTTCTTCTCAGTAGTATCTCGTCATAAGTTTCATCTTCTTCTAACCAAATTTTCACTGCACTTTCTACTGCACTATCACGCGAGTGACTTTCAAAAGAAGTTTCCGTCTCTTTTATCCTATATAAATCTAAATATTCCTTTTCAATGCTACTTTTTATTTCTTCAATTCGTTCTTTTAAGTATTCTGATGCTATTTTTCCATCTAAAAATGTTTTTACTATAGCTGTTTTTTCCTCAGTGTCTATATCAAAGCATGTATATATTATTCTATAAATTTTCAAGTTCCCACTCCTTTCCTTAATGTTTTTTATTAGCTCGCTTTATGTTCTTCAAAATATTCTTCTTGACTGAACTTCTCTTCGAGTTCCTGAACAGTATATTTGGGATGAAATCTTATTTTACTGTCTTTTTGCCATTCTAATAACATTTTCCAATACACTGGATAATCTCTACGCAATATTCGTAAATTGTTTATTCCCTGCTTAACACAAAACCAGCATCCTAGTCTTTTGTATTTGTCATACAAAGGATTATATAATCCTTTTTCTTTTATATATTGTAGACAATCCGCTTCTGTCATTTTCCAGTCGTAAAGTGGAGCTTTTTCATTTTCTGCTAATCGCTTTAGTCGCTTTGGTTCATCATAGGTAATCCCTATATAACTTATATACTTTCCTTGACTTTTAAAATATTTATCTAATGCTATAGTTTTTAAATTGCTATTACACCATGCACCCAGAAGCCATGGAAAGCCATATATTTCTCCAATATATTTTCCTTTTCGCTTCACTTTGTAGAATTGCTCTTCAAAAGTTACTGGCGATTGTATATATTTAATTCCTTTCCCAATAGTTTTTATTAAATATTTATTGACTTTATCTAAATATTCATACATTTCTGGGTATTCTGCCCCACTATCTTTAGTAGCCATTATTTTGCAAAACACCACTTCATCTATTGGCATATTTTTTTCTATCATTTTTAATAGCATTGTGGTGCTATCTTTTCCTCCACTATATGACACTATGTGTTTAATATTATTACCTTCTTTTGTTTTTTCCAGTTATTAATTCACCTCCTAACCAAATTATAGTTCCAGACTACTTTTTTCACTATATATTACCTAACCTATTCTTAACATCTTATTTCTTACTGCAGCAAAAAAGATATACTGAACTATTTTAGTTTGTATATCTTTTTGCTCTTCTTCATTTAATCTTAGTTTTTGTTGTATTGTATATAAAGTAGCCCTTTGAAAATATTTTAGATTAATGAAATTATAATATAATATATTTGTGTTTTGATATCTCTTTAATATAGCTTCAATTAGCTTTTTCCATTTTTTCATCCTATATATTTTTTGTTCTATCTCAATGTTTTTTATTACTTGATTTTCTAATGAACTACTCTGATTCTTTAACCATTTATAATAATTTTGATTATATTCGCTATTTAATATTTCCATTTTTGCATTTTGAATTTTTATATCAATATAATCATAGTTATATAGATAATATTCTATTTTTTTAAAAATTCGCTTCTTTATGTAATTATCCATATAATTTTTTCTCCAATAGGAACTGCTCTATGGAATTATTCAAAATTTCTTCAAAATTCTTAAAAGTTAATACGTCAGTATAGGAATCTTTTGTTAAAATTAAAAAATATCTTTCTCTGTTTCTTAAAAATATACAGTGGTATCCTCGATTCATAAACTCTAACATAACCTTTTCCTTTGGCTTGCTATCTACATTAAAAAGAATATCTACTAATTCATTTGTCTCTAAATTTTCTAAATCTTCAATAGTTATTGCTTGGCAATTTACTATCTCTAAAATGCTAGTAATAACATATTCTACTGACAAATTTGTAGTATCTAAACAATTTAATATTAATCGCATTATTTTTTCTTTCTCGTTTCCTCCTATACTTCTTCTGTATTTCTTACAAATTTCTGATAGTACATGATAAACATATAATAATCGTAAGTCTTCTTTACTTACATTATCCATTTCACTATACTTTCTAAATATTTTCTTCATTTTTCCCTCCATTTTTTATAAATTGATTAAAATATCCAGATGGATATTCTCTTTGTTCAAAGTTATTTTTTTGCTTTTTAAATTTTTTATTCTCCTGTTTATTTATAACGTTTTTATCAATTTCTTTTACACGTTCAATTACCCAGTACAAAATTGCAGCATAGTCGCTTTCATATCTTTTTCCAGTTGCTTTTTTATATAAATCTAGTTGTTTTATTAATTGATTCGTCTTTTCTTCACCATGTTCATTGATTAGTCTTTGATATTCATTTTCTGTTAGTTCAACTTTTGTGGCATACTTAATTTTCTCTTCAGCTTCGTCAGCCTTTTGTGTGTATTTATTATTGTTATTATTATTATTATTATTTACATCCAAATTTTGAGAAACTTGCTCATTAAAATTTTCGCTACTAGTATTTGAATTCTTTAATCCCTTGTTATCTAAATTTTTAACTACTGGATTTTTAGCCACTTCTATTAATTTCTCTTGTGTATTAGTATAACATTCTAAAATATTAGCTTCATTTAATTTATAATAAACTTTGCATGGAATTCCCATTCTTTTAACTTCAATAAATTTCATTTTTATCAATTGATTTATCGCTATTCTCTGTTTATATTCTGATAAACCTGTATTATTTTCGATGTTCTCTCTGGTTGAATAGAACCATTCGTTATCTGTCAGTTCACCTCGTTGTTCCCAATAGTCGTATTCTGAACATAACTCTCCTAAAATAATAGCTGCATCTGTTCCTACCACTTTTATTAGAATTTTATTTGTCATTATAAAGTTGCCACTAGATAATAAACTTGCTAATAACATATAAACCTCTCTTTCTAAAAACGTCCTAATTTTTCCCCCGAAATATTTTTCTTTTCCCCCGAGATTTAATAATGCTTCAAATGTGCTATTTTTCAGCATTATTTTTATAATAGAAAATTGTAACTTTAAAATTTTCTCCTCTTTTCCCCAAAAGAACTTTTCTTTTTCCCCCAAAAAAAATAATGCCTCAAAAGCACTATTTTCAATGTTTTTATGATAATAGGTTGACCCTTTAAAAAAATTCTTCGATTTTTCCCCCGAATTTTCCCCCGAAATTTTTTTCTTTTCCCCTTATTTCCCCTTAAAGGTAGTTTCTAAATAAACTATTATAATTTTTTCTAAACCTATATAAACTAAATTAAATTTTTTTCAAAATCTTCAAATCCTTTAACTTCAATGTTTTCACAATTTTTCGTTGATTTTTCAGTACTTCCATAATTTGTAAAAAACGTCTATCGTTCCGACTACGAAGTTCGAGACCGGGGGTTCGAGTCCCTCCAGGCGCACCAAAGTTCTCAAAATTATTTGAGGACTTTTTATTTTGAATTTTTTCTCTATATGAACCAATTCCTCCTTTTCTATAAATTTAATATTTTAACTTTTTATCAACTCCTTTCAATAGTAAGATTATGCTTTAAATTGAAGCTATCTGTTGCTCAAACTTATCATTAGAAAATATTTCTTCTTTGATAACCTCTATTGTTTTAATTGTATCTTCAAAACTTATATCTTTAGAATAATTGTGCTTTTCTCTGTAATCTAACCATAGTTTATTCAAAAATTCATTTTCTTGTAGACTTTTAATTATTATATCTATATCTTTCAAATCTGTTATACTATTTCTAGATGAAAATGTTCTTATAATTGCCTCTACTAAAATTTCTTTATCAATTTCATTCCATTTATAACTAACAAAAAAGTACAAATCATAATAATCTTTCATTCTACTATTTGTTAGCTTTCTTTCTAATGTTGATTGCAACTTTTCTGCAATTATAGTTTCTTGATTATATGATAAAATATCTATATATTCATCATCAAATAACTTTTTGTACTGGTATTCTATTGCTCTTGGAGTAATGACATCGCCAGTTGAAATATCTATATGAAATCTAACTTTAATATTTTCATATATTCCAAGAATTTTAAATTTATATCCACCATAATATTCTTCTTGCTTAATGCCTTCTATCTTCTCAATTTTAAATAGCACTTTATCTCCAATATCTAAACTTAATATCTCCCCTAATATTTTTAGTAGATTTTCCTTTTCTAAACTAATTCCGACTATATTAGTATCTATATCCATTGTAGTTCTTAAGTTAATCCCCATAATAGAAGCTAATAATAAGCCACCTTTGATAATAAAATTTTCTTTATATTTGGACTTTGATAATCGTTCTAATACTCTTTCAAACATATAATTTTGCAATACTTGTCCAATTGATGTATCATTCTTCTCTGCAATATTTCTTGCGTTATCTTTTAAAGAGCTTGCATTTTTTATCATATTATCCACTCCATTACTTGTTCAAATTGTTTTATACATTTTAGCTTTTTAGAATATTCATAAATTGTACTTATATCTACCTTTTTATTTTTAAGAACATTTCTAATAAATTTGTTAGTTTGTTCTTTGTCTATTCCTGTATTTCTTCCTTTTAAAATATCACATATTATTCTTTCTAAATTATATGCTTTTACTTTAAATCCATAAGGTGTTTCTATTGTGGTAACACCTAGATTTAGATTTTCTTTTTTTACATAATGAACTCTTATATTTTTAGGAAATCGTTGTGTATTATATCCACTATATACTGTAACATCTATTTCATGTGGTGTTCTTTCTGTTTCTCCATGAAAATACATTGCTGTATTATATGAAAAAATGGCATTTTGATTTTTCATTTGGAAAACATAATATTCATCATCTATTATATTAGTTGAACAGTATATTCCCCTTTTTACTTTTTCTATAATGCCATTTTCTATGAATTGTTTGATATACATTCTAGATATTCCAGCTTCTTCAATTTGTTTTGTCGTAATGATTCCATTATGCTTCTTTAGAAGTTTTTTTATTTTATTTTCCATTTTATCACCTCTTTACAATCGTACTTATATTTTATCATATTTAAGTACAATTGTAAAGAGGTATGTTTTTTAATTTACTATTTCTATAGTATTACTTTGTATTTTATTTATATTTGAAATTGCAATTGGTGATAGTTGTTTATACTGTATTAATTTCTCTGCCACTATTTCAATTGTTGTACAATATTCTTCTTCCCTCTTACATATATTTGCTTTGTACGTACTCCATCCTTTTTCATTTTTGGTAAAGATACAAATTTCCTGATTTATATACTTAAATTCTTGATCAAATGTATTACTGATTATATAATCATTCAATATGTCTTGTCCTGTTATCTCTCTTTTAGCCTCGCCTTTTGCTAATATTTCTATACAGTTCTTAACATTGCTCATCATTACAACACATTCAAAATCATAAAAGTAATATGGTAAGATTATTTCTACAATATATTTGCTTTCGCTTTTAGGTAAAGTAATTTTAATTGTGGGTTTTATTTTTAAGTCATTATTATATAGATTATCTATTTTATTGTAATTAAAAAAACTATCAATATCAGTTTCTTCTATCTTTCCATACAGTTTTCTTGATATAAAATACACAGCTAGTAGAAAAACCATCTCGGTACTCCAAATTAATAGTATTGCCATTATTGATAAATATGCTGAATATATAAATGCACAAATCATAGATATATATAAGATTGCGAATGAAAAAAAATTAAATATTTTTAATGTACTCTTATAATGTTTTATAGCATAGTTCTGCATATAAATATAGTCGTAGAGTAATCTTTTAACCTTTAACATGTCTTCTTCTAATCTAATTTCCATTTTGGCTCTTTGAAGTTTCACTATATTTTCTTGATAATGTACACTCATAAATACGGTTAAAAAAGTAATTATTGTCATTATAAGTTGTATTATTTGAAACACATATTCTATATAGTTTACATTTTGAATATCTCCAAATAAAACTAATATCTCATTCATAATATCAAGCAATTTTTAATCCCTCCAAAATATTGATTATATCCTCTCTCTTTTGTGTCCCTATATGAAATAACCCAAATTTGGGCATATTTATAATATAAGAAACATCTTTACACTTTAATATAAAAACGGTTGAGTATAAATTCTCTATATGTCGTATGATCTCTCGATTTTTCTTTATTTTAATATTAATTATTTTATCATTTTTTAATACATACATACTATTTATTTTATACTGAGTAACAAATCTAATATATTCTTTATTGGTAAAATCTCTGATATCACTAACAATATTGAATCTATTTTTTAATAGTTCTTTTACTATTTGTACTTCTGTGTACAATTGCGTAAACACTATATAAAATCTTTTATATAGTAAAATAACAATTCTTTTACTTTTAAGAGCTTCTTTTCCATTAAATATAGTTATATAAATACTTATTTGTTCTTTATCGTTATATACTATTTCATAAATACAATCATTCTCTCTAAACATAATCTCTTTTATTCTGCCTTTATAGTTTCCGTTTTGGAATTAATATATAAAAACTATTTATATACAATTCTTTTTCCTCCTAAATAGCATTACTAATAATATTTTTAATCTTTTTAAAATGTTTTTTTAACTCTTCGTCTTGCTTTATCTGCTCCATTATAGCATATATTGTTGCTCTCTTTTGTGCTTGTATTATACTTTTCACACTTCCAAAATAATGTGTAATCACGTCACTTTTTAAAGTAATCTCTGTATTTAATAAATTAAATATATTATCACTTATTTTTTTTACTATCTCTAAATTTTTTCTCCTATCCGTTGACTCAATAATAGAAATTTTCACTGTACTTAGAATGCTAATACTTACAGTAAAGTTCAATACGTTTGAATTATTTAACTGTATATAATTTGAACTAAAATCTGCTGTCTTCAATTTAAACCCATTTTGTATTTTGCTTGCTATATCTTTGTCTTCTAATAAATTATTTCCTTTTAGCATAACTGATTTTATCTTGTCATTACTAGGGTTAGATATCCCTATTTTTATGTAGTCATTAATTATAAAATCATTTTCTTCCTTTAACTTTTGAGTTAGAAGCTCTAACATAAATATAGTTACTTTGTCATTCCCAATTGGACCATTATATTTTATATTTGCTTCAGTTACTCTTAATGGTTCTATCTCTATACAGGTATACAAATTCTCAGTTAAAAATTTTCTCACTATATTGTTTATAGCGTCTTCACCAATATTAATATAAAGGTATTGATCTTTTATATTAAAAATTACTCGAATCATACCTTTTTTAATTACTCCATCCCTTTGTCTCTCTCCTCCTTTATAAAAAGTGTTGTATTGCTCGTAATAGATAACCATTTCTAATATGTTATTCTTTTTTAAGTCTACTTTTGTAAATCGATATCTACTATCTGCATCATGATTTGCTATTTCTTGCGAAATTTGGCATAATAATTGTTCTAAATCATTAGTTTTTTTATTTTCTCTCAAATTCATTCTATATATATAAAACGGAGTATGTCTACTATGATTTCTTGTTACTATATCCATAAAGTTGTCATAATCATCTTTACTATAATTTATTCCTGTATCTAATATATCTTCTGCTTGTTCAAATTCATAATGCTGATTATAATTTTCTTCAACATAATCTGCAATTGCTTCTAATTTTTTTGTTTTTCCACTTCCTCTTAAATTTGATAATACATTTAACAAATCCATAATATATCCCCCTTGTTAATTAACAAGTATATATTACCATATTTTGTAGGATATTTCTATAAATTAACTAATAATTTTAATATATTTTATAAATTTAATAGACTTATTGTCGTAAAATTATGCGTTCCCCAATTTTTTTGCATTCCCCAATAATAATGCTTTTTTTGAAACTTTTTTAACTTTTATTACACCTTTTTAAACTATTTTAAATTTTTGAATATTCTTTAAATTATTGACATTACTGCATTGTATTGATATTAGCAGTTTTTTCATAGATATTATAATTCGGCTACGAACCGGAAGGTCGGGGGTTCGAATCCCTCCAGTTGCACCAAAGTCTTCAAAGCTATTTGAAGGCTTTTTTTGTTTTTACAATTGTACTTATCTTTATTAATATATAAGTACAACTGTAAAATCTATTACCTATTCTTTACCTTAAGTACTCTTAAAGCATTGATAATTGCAATTACCGAAACACCCACATCTGCAAATACAGCTTCCCACATAGTAGATATTCCAAAAGCACTTAGCACTAAAACTAATACTTTTATAAAAATGGCAAATACAATGTTTTGCTTTACAATGTTCATTGTTTTCTTAGCTAGCTGAATTGCATTTACTATTTTAGATGGTTCATCTGTCATAAGTACTACATCTGCTGTTTCTATAGTTGCATCTGATCCTAATGCTCCCATAGCTATTCCAATATCAGAAATTGCTAAAACTGGTGCATCATTGATACCGTCCCCTACAAATACTAATTTTCCTTTTTCACTTTTTTCTCTTAATAATTCTTCTACTTTTTCTACTTTTCCAGTTGGAAGTAGCTCTGTATAAATCTTATCTATAGCTAACTCTTTAGCTACTCTTTCTCCCACTTCTTTCTTGTCACCTGTCAGCATAATAGTTTGTTTAATATGATTTTTCTTTAACTCTTGAATTGCTTGTTTTGCATCTTGTTTTATCCTATCTGCAATTACAAGATAGCCTGCATATCTCCCATCTATTGCTATATACAAAACAGTTCCTATCTCGTTGCATTTAGTAAAATTGATTTGTTTTTCCCTCATTAATTTTTCATTGCCCACTAACACTTCTTGCTCTTCTATTTTAGCAACAATTCCTAAACCAGATAATTCTTCTGTCTCAATAATTTGCTTCTCATCAATTTCCTTTCCATAAGCCCTCTTAACAGATAAGGAAATAGGATGATTTGAATAATTTTCAGCATATGCTGTTATCTTTAAAAGTTCTTCCTTGCTTATCCCTACGGCCTCTATTTTCTGTACTTCAAAAATGCCTTCTGTTAATGTTCCAGTTTTATCAAATACCACAATTTCAGTATTTGCCAATTGTTCTAAATAATTACTCCCTTTTATCAAAACTCCCATTTTGGATGCTCCACCAATTCCACCAAAAAAGCTTAATGGAATAGAGATAACTAAAGCACAAGGGCAAGATACTACAAGAAATGATAAAGCCCTATATAACCAATCTGAGAAAGTAGCATTTGAAATAATGAGAGGAGGTAATATCGCAAGAATGACTGCTATTATAACAACAACAGGCGTATAATATCTAGCAAACTTTGTAATAAAATTTTCTGATTTTGATTTTTTGTTACTTGCATTTTCTACTAAATCTAATATTTTGCTTACTGTAGATTCTCCATATTCCTTTGTTACTTTTACCTTAATTACACCATTTAAATTAATACAACCACTTAGTACTTCTTCTCCTTCTTCTATTTCTTTTGGTAAAGCTTCTCCTGTTAAGGCTTTAGTATCTAAACTAGTTTTTCCTTCTACCACATAACCATCTAATGGTATTTTTTCGCCTGGTTTTATAACAATGATTTCTCCAGCTTTTACTTCGTCTGGATCTATTCTTTCAATTTTTCCATCTTTTTCTATATTAGCGAAATCTGGTCTAATATCCATCAAACTTGCAATAGATTTTCTTGATTTATCTACTGCATAGCTTTGGAATAATTCTCCTACTTGATAAAATAACATCACAGCAACCGCTTCTGGAAATTCACCAATTCCAAATGCACCAATAGTAGCAACTGTCATTAAAAAGTTTTCATCAAAAACTTTACCTTTTATTATATTTCTAAATGCTTTTCTTACAATTTCTAATCCAACAGTTAAATAAGCTACAACATATATTGCGTTATTTATCCATTCATTGGAAAATTTTATAATTAATGCTATAAAGTATAATACTAGTGCAACAATAATTTTAATCCCTTTTTTCCTCATAGCTCTTTCCTCCTAAATCTCCTCTATTATTACCTCAGGCTCTTCTTTTTTTATTACCTTTTTTACCTTTTGAATGATTTCTTCTTTTTCATCATATTCTAATTCCATTTTTTGTGTTATAAAATTAATACTTACTTTTTGTATCCCTTCTATTTTCTCTATTGTTCTTTCTAAGTCTGCAGCACAGTTAGCACAATCTAGTCCTTTTATCTTAAATTTACTCTTCATATTCTTTCCTCCCTATTTTTTATGTTCTATATGTTCAATACCTATTTCAAAAACCTTCTTTATATGTTCATCATCTAGCATATAAAAAACTTCTTTCCCTGATTTTCTACATTTTACAATTCCGCTTCTCCTTAAAGTCCCCAATTGATGTGAAATCGATGATTTGCTCATTCCTAAAACATTAGCAATATCACATACACACATTTCATTTTGATCTAAAGCAAATAAAATCTTTACTCTAGTAGTGTCACCAATAATCTTAAAAAACTCTGCTAATTTATTAAAGATATTCTCCTCTGGCATATTTTTTCTTGTATGATCTACTACTTCTTGATGAATAACACTACAATCACATATAAACTCATTTCTAGACATTTATTCCCCTCCTTTAATTGAATGTTTATTCAACTTTAATATTATTATATGTGAATACTTATTCAACTGTCAATATCTTTTTATAAAATAAAAAAGAAATTACCCATTTTCATAGATAATTCCTTCTTTTCTATTATTTTTGTTCTTCTGGCACTCTATCTTTATCTGATATAATTCCTAAATCAATTAAAGCAGATACATATTTATTATGTTTGCTCTTTTGAATCCAAATTCCCTGCTCACTACATTTTCTTAAGACAGTAAGCCATATTCTTTCCATAATTTCTTCTGCCTTCTCTGGTTCTATATCACTTTTAAACTCTATTTCAAACTCATCACGAGACGCCTTTTTTCGTTTTCCTGTGTTTGCATCTATGTTTGTTACATCATCAAATGCTAACTCTAATTCAATACCTCTTATACTATAATCTTGTTTTACTCTTTGATTTTCTACAAAAATAGCAGATACGATTCCTTCTGGTAAATCAATTCTATATTGTTCCTTTGCACCTTCTATTAATGCTCTAGCACTCTTCTCTTGTATCATTATAGTTGCCTCTGGTCTATCTAAAATAGCCTCTCCTTGTTTTCCTCCTATTTTATAGGTTCCCTCTATTCCTCCATCTTTCATTTCTCTTACCCTTAAAGAATGTTCTCTATGCGCTAACAGATATTCTGGTGTATCAAAATACTCGTCTACTTGTGGCTTTAATTTTGCATCACTTACTGGCATAATTTGGTAAGCTGCTAAAGTATCTTGCACAATTTGCTTTATAGTCTCTCTATCTTGTATCTTAAATTTGCACTTTAATTCCTTTTCGCTTTTTCCTTGTATTGGTTCCATTTTTTCTTCCTCACTTTATCAAAAATATTCCACTTTATTATTGTTATTTCATTTTTCACAAAAAAAGATAGTTGCACCTTTACAACTATCTTCTTTGGTATTTTTCAAATTATATCATTTCAAATACCATTTTTCAACTATTTTCGAGAAAAATGAAAAATCTCTATTCTTCTTTTTCTATTACTTCTAAATCTTTAATACTCGGATCATAAATGGACTTACCTTTGTACGTAAACCTAGAACCATGGCAAGGACAATCCCACGTTTTTTCCAAACTATTCCATGTCAACTCACATCCTAAATGACTACACACTGGCTTAACTATATACAACTTCCCACTTTCTTCACGATAAGCTCCCACTTTTTTATCTTCAAATTCAATTAATCCTCCTGCTCCAGGCTTAATATCTTGTAATTTTTCATCTGGTACTTTCAATTTTTCTACTGTCCATGAAGTTGCTACTTCTTTTACCATATTTCCTAATTCTTTGTGATTTTTAATTGGTTCTAATCTTGTAGAAGTAAATACTTCTTCATAAGGATTTTGTCTTTCTAAAATTTTATCTACAATGATATTGGCAGCTACATTAGAAGTAGTCATTCCCCATTTTTTATATCCTGTTCCTAGATACACATTAGGCATTAAATTAGAGAATTCACCAATATACGGAATTTTATCTAAAGAAATACAATCTTCTGTACACCAACGATATTTTACTATGCAGTCTGGATAATACTGTTTGGCAATTGCTTCTAACTTTTCGTAACTGTCTGAAATATCCTTTCTTTCCCCTGTTTTGTGTCCCATTCCACCTATTAGCAATAATTCTTTTTCGTTATTTTGCGCTACTCGAAAAGAAACTGTTGGTTTTTCGCTATTAATATACATTCCCTTTGGCAATGGCATTTTAGTTTCTATTGCGATTAAATAAGACATCTCCTGATACATTTTTAAAAAGTAGTAACCTGGTATATTAATAATAGGATAATGACTTGCTAACACTACATATTTTGCTGTTATATTATTTCCATTTTCTGTAGTAATGGTATATTTATCTTCTTTTCCACTTTTTACATCTGTTACTTTCGTTTTTTCAAAAATAAGCACTTTGTCTTGTTTTCGAATAGCTCTTACTAATCCATTGGCATATTTGCAAGGATTAAACTGTGCTTGATTTGGAAAACTAATTGCTCCTAAGGTTCTAAAAGGTAAGTCTACATTAGAAACAAATTTTGCTTGAAAACCTAAAGAGTTTACGGCTTCTACTTCTTTCTTTATTTTTAATACTTCTTCTGCTTTTAATGTATATACATAATTATCCTGTCTTTGAAAGTCACAATCAATATTTTCCTCTTTTACAATTTTCTCAATATTTTGAATAGCTTGCTCATTTGCTTGCAAATACTGTTTTGCTTTTTCTTCTCCTTGCGATTGAATTAGATAATCATAAAATAGCCCATGCTCACTAGTAATTTTAGCAGTTGTATTTCCACTTGTGTGTTCACATATTCTATCTTTTTCTACTAATGCTACTTTCAAATTTGTTTTTGACAAATAATAAGCAGTCGTTAGGCCTGTTAGGCCTCCCCCTATAATACATACATCTACCTCTGTATCTTCTTCTAAATTTGGAAATTGTTTTCTTTCTGATTTCACACTTTCTATCCAATAAGATTTCATAATTAATTTCCCCTTCCTAAAGTAACTTCTAAAGTTACTTCTTTTTGATTTCTAAGCACTTTTAATAGTACCTTATCTCCTGGCCTTTTTTCATAAATATAGCATCTCAAATCACACATTTTTTCTAGTGGTATATCATCTATTGATACTAGTATATCCTTTTGCTTAATCCCCGCTTTTGCTGCTGGTGAATTGATTTTAACTTGTACTACATAAATTCCTTTTGTTAGTCTTAAATTACTATTTAAATAGGGAATAACATTTTTATCATAGGCAAAAATTCCTAAAGTTGCTTCTTCGAACTTATCTTCTGTTTTGAATTTTTGTACAATTGCTTTTACAGTATTAATTGGTACTGCAAATCCTATCCCCTCTGCTGAAGTAATTTTCACACTATTAATGCCAATTACTTCTCCTTGACTGTTTATAAGTGGCCCTCCACTATTTCCCGGATTAATGGTCGCATCTGTTTGAATTAAATCTTCCATATAAGAAGATTTATCTTCTTCTTCAATCGTAATCGTACGGTTAACTGCGCTTACAATACCAGAAGTAACTGTTCTTTGAAATTCATAGCCAATAGGATTTCCTATAGCATATACTTTTTCCCCTACTTTTACTGTAGAAGAGTTGCCAAATGTCACATAATTTAAATTCTTAGCATTAATTTTTACAATGGCTAAGTCAATATCAGAATCTGACCATACGACATTTGCTTTATAGTTTTTACCATTTGGCAAGGTAACATAGCAAGTAGTATATTTTGCCCCTGATACATGTTCATTTGTTAGAATATATCCATTCTCTGTTACAATCATACCAGTTCCTAATCCTAAACTTGTGCTACCATTTTCTAAAAATACGGTACTTCCTGGATTTTTTAATTTTGAAATTCCTACCACACACTCATTAATCTCTTCTAATACTTGTGTAATAGTTTTATTTTCTTGGTTCACTTGTTCTACTGTTTGAGACATTCTAGTTGCCTCTACTCTTTGTGGTGTTAACATACTAGTATTAGGTAAATAAATATTTTGGTAGAGTAAATATAATAGGGCTGTAATAAATACAAGTAAAACGCAAATAATAACACTTAGAAAATAATTTTTGATTCTTTGTCTTTTTTGTTTTTTAATATATTCTTCCATGCAATATCCCTCAAAATTTGGAAAAGAGAACCGTCCCATTTTCCACAAAAAATAGTATCAATTCTTTTCGAATTAATACTATTTTTCCCATTTTTGTTATTTTTAATCAATGAAACCTCTTTATTTCTTTTCTCCATTTATCTTTAGAAAACATCACTTTCGTTTTCACTACTAGTGATGTTTCTCTCTTTTTGTATTTTACCCCTTAAGGAAGGAATTATGTTTCTTTACTATATAGATATACTCGGAAAATTCCTTAAAATTTCCCCCTCTGATTAGAAGCATTTTTTTGATACTTCGTCTATATAAAGTCCGGTGCCTTACACTACACTTCGCTCCGTCGCATAAGTCATCTGTAACTAGCTCAGCTCGAACAGCTGACTTAACTACCGCTACTCCACGGCCACAGTTGTTGTTGCTAGTCCAATTGTTACGGTTAAAGGAAAATACTCCATCGTCGCCACGTATGAAACCATAACTAGTATTGCTAAGCCAGTTAAAGTTGCTAGTACCATGCCAGCCTGCGCAACTAGGATACCATAACATAATCCCTATAGATTTTTTATTTCTTCATATCTTTTTACCTTTTGTGTAGTAGTTTTTGCTAAAGGTTCCTCTGTTATCATAATTTCTTTTATATGCTTTACATCTGGCAAAGTCTGATTAACTTCTTTTACCTTTTGCCAAAAAACTTCCTTTAATTCTTCTTGATTCTTTTCTCCATATACTTCTTGTACTTGTTCTTTATCATACACTATTTTAGCACAAAGTGTTGTATCCATAGAAGTTTTATTTCTAGCAAATACCATTGTTTCAACTACTCCTGGTATTTTGTTTAATAAAAACTCTAATTCTTGTGGATATATATTCTTTCCATTTTTTAATACAATAATATCGCTTTTTCTTCCTGAAATATATAAATATCCTTTTTTATCTAAATATCCATAATCTCCTGTTGAAAACCAACCATCTTTCATTGCCTTATTTGTAGCATCTTCATTCTCATAATATCCTAGCATAACACTTGGACCTTTTACTGTAATTTCTCCAATTCCTTGTTCATCTGGATCCACAATTTTCACTTCTAAATTAGCAAGGGGAAATCCAATAGAGCCTGGCTTTTTCCTTTTTTCACTTTCACAAGATACCACTGGTGATGTTTCTGTTAGTCCATACCCTTGTACTAAATCTACACCAAATTCATTAAATCCTTTGATAATCTTTTTATCTAGTGGTGCTGCTCCTACAAATACAATTCTTAGCTTTCCTCCAAATTGGTCTAAAATTGGTTTAAACACTTTTCTTCTTAAATCAATTCCTATTTTAGAAAGTAACTTTGTAATAACAATCATAGCTTTAATTAGCTTTGTCTTCCCTTGTTCTTCAATTCCCTTCCATACTTTTTTATGAATATTCTCTAAAATCAATGGTACTCCTACAAAAACACTGACCTTAAATTCTTGCATATTTTTTTGAATGTACTTAAGTCCTTCGCAAAAAGCTACTGCTGAACCGAAGTAAAAGCCAATTAAAAAGGTAATTGTGCATTCAAAAGTATGATGAATTGGCAGTACAGAAAGTAAAGTGTCTGTTGGAAGCATATGAGCATACATAGCAATTGCTTGCAAGTTAGAACAAATATTTTTCTGTGATAGCATAACTCCTTTTGAAATATTAGTTGTCCCTGAAGTAAATAAAATAATAGACATTTCTTCTGGGTCAATTTGAATTGCCTCATACTCTCTGTTTCCATTTTCCCTTAACTTTTTCCCTTGGTTTAATAAATCTTGATAAAAAATCACATCTTTTTCTATTGTCTCATCCATAGAAATAATATATTTTAAATTACTATCAGTAGTATTTCTTATCGCTTCTATATATTTTGCTTCACATACAATAGCTTCTATCTTACTTCTTTTGATTAGTGATTGAATCTCATTTTCTGGTAAAGCCTTGTCTAATGGAACAATTACCATTCCTGCTGTCGTTACTGCTAAATAAGTAGTACACCATTCATAACGATTACTACTAATCACCGCCACTTTTTTGCCTTGTAATTCCATTGTAAGTAAAGAAGTTGCTAGCCCTTCAACATCTTTTTTAAAGTTAGAAAATGTTTTACATACATATTCCACATCATCTTTTCCATGTCTTATTTTGTATTTATATGCAATGTGGTCTGGAAACTTATTTACTGTTCGGTTAATTAATTCTCTAAAATCTTTGATTTCTTCTGCTGCAAAAGAAATTCTTTTATCTTTCATCCTTTTTCCTCTTTCATTTTATAATTTGAAGTAATTCTAATATTCTTGACCTCCCAAAGCTTGATAGTATTTTTGCATCTATCCATGCTATTTGAATTATATTATAAAAGGAAAATTTTAGCAATATTTCTGTTGATTTTTACATATGGCTAGTATATAATCGGCTAAGAAGAATAAAAAAATATAAGGGAGACTTAAGATGAAGCAAAACTCGTATGAACTAACCAATCCACAGAAATCTATTTGGCTAACAGAGCAATATAATTCACATACCAATTTAAATAATATTAGTGGCTATCTTCATATACAAGAAAAGGTAGATTTTAAAGCTTTAGATATGGCTTTAAATGAATATATCCGTGTTAATGAATCTACTCGTATGCAATTAACTATAGAAAATGGTACTCCTGTACAATATGTAAAAGAGTATTCTTATTGTGCTATTCCTTGTACTTATCTAAAAAGCCCTTCTGATTTAAAAGCTTTTAATCAAGAAATCATGGAAAAGCCATTTACCTTAATAGATGCTCCGCTTTATTCACTTACTATGTTTCAGTTCGAAGATGGTAGTGGCGGCTTTAATGCTACTCTTCATCATCTTATTACTGATGCTTGGAGCATGAGTTTATTAATTAGTGAAATAATGAACTTTTATAGTAAGATTATTTCTCATCAATCTATTGATGAAGAAATGCCTCTTTACACAGAATATATTTATGCTGAGCAAAACTATTTAGCTAGTTCAAAATTTCAAAAGGACAAAGAATTTTGGAATAATATTTTTGATTCTTCTCCTGAACTTCTTACTATTGTTCAAAATAAAGTTTTAGATGCGAAAAGCAATACCAAAGCTTGCCGTGCAAGTTATACTTTTGATAAGAATTTTTATCAAAAACTAAATGATTTTTGCCAAAAAACTCATTGTTCTATGTATACCTTTTTAATGGCTATTTACTCTATTTATTTAGCTAAATTAAATAATAGCCGCTATAGTATCATGGGAACCCCTGTATTAAATAGAACCAATTTCAAGGAAAAGCATACCTCTGGTATGTTTATTAGTACAATTCCTTTTAAAATAGAAGTACCTTCTTACTCTAAATTTGAAGATTTTTTAAAAAACGTTGCCTCTACACAAATGTCTATTTTTAGGCATCAAAAATATCCTTATGCTAGTTTACTTGAAGATTTAAAAAAGAAATATAATTTTACAGAAAATTTATATGATATTGCTCTTTCTTATCAAAATGCCAGAGATAATAGAGAAGATTGTTGTGTTCCCTATTCTTCTCAATGGCTATTTTCTGGGCATGTTAGTGATACCTTACAAATTCATTTTTATGATATGGATAACACAGGAGAACTTAATATTTTTTATGATTATCAAATTTCTAAGCTATCTAAAGATGATATTAATAAAATGCATCTTCGTATTCTATCAATAATAGAACAAATTCTAAAATCACCTGAATTATGTCTTTCTCAATTAGAAATATTAACATTAGATGAAAGAAAAGAGCTTTGTAATCGCTATCAGCAAAATATTTTAGTTTATCCAAAGAAAAAAAGTATTATAGAACTATGGGAAGAACAAGTTGCTATTTCACCTAGCGCTACAGCCATTTTATCTGATTCTTCTACTCTTACTTATCAAGATTTAAAAGAAAAGGTAGATGCATTAGCACTTTATCTGCAACAATCTGGCGTTCAAAAAGGAGAAATTGTTCCTACCTTTTTACACCGTTCTCCTGAACTAATTATCTCCCTACTCGCTATTATGAAATGTGGTGGAGTTTATTTGCCAATTTCTACTTCACTACCTGATAATCGTATTGATTACATTTTAAAAGATAGTCATGCTAAGCGTTGTATTACTGTTTCTAATCTAATAGGTGACAAACATTTTTCAGTTGCTCAAATGATTGCTTTAGATACATTAAAACTATCTGAAAATGTGAATATTCCTACTATGCCTTTTACCTCACCTAATGATGCAATTTATACAATCTATACTTCTGGCTCTACAGGAAATCCTAAAGGAGTTGTTGTTACTAATCAAAATTTAAATAACTTTATTCACTCTTTTCAGGAATATTTCCAACATCAAGTTTCTGGTAAGGATATTTGTTTAGCTAGCACTAATATTTCATTTGATGTTAGTATTTGGGAATTTTTCTTTACTTTATTAAATGGTGCTAGCCTTTATTTATTTGATGAAGATTCTATTACAGATATCTTCCATTATTGTGATACTATCATACAAAATAATGTTACTATGCTATATATACCACCTAATATTTTAGAAAATGTTTATCAAATTTTATCTGAGCAGACTAGTATTGCTCTAAATAAAATTTTAGTTGGAGTAGAACCCATTCGAAATTCTACTATTCAAAAATTCTTTACTTTAAATAATCAAATGCAAATTGTAAATGGTTATGGTCCTACAGAGACTACGATCTGTTGTACTGCTTACGTGGTACATAAAAATGAGGCTTGTGACTCTGTTACTATTCCTATTGGAAAACCTTTATATAATTTGAATGCCTATATTGTGGATACAGATTTAAAACTAGTTCCTAATGGTGTAGCTGGTGAATTACTAATTGGTGGTGATAATGTCACTAAGGGTTATCTTGGTAGGGAAGATCTGACTTGTGAAAAATATATTGAATCACCATTTCATATAGGCGAATTTCTATATAGAACTGGAGATATTGTTAAATTTATGCCTGATGGAAACTTAACTTTTATTGGTAGAAATGACCATCAAGTAAAATTAAGAGGACATCGTATTGAACTTGGAGAAGTGGAAAATACAATTTTAGATTATGTCTCTATTACTAAATGTAAAGTTC
Source organism: Clostridia bacterium (assembly GCA_022797215.1). Taxonomy (GTDB): domain Bacteria; phylum Bacillota; class Clostridia; order TANB77; family CAG-508; genus CAG-273. The sequence continues at coordinate 12,061 of JAAWKD010000013.1, read as the reverse complement.
TATTAAAAAATGATAATACTATTATGGCTGCTTTCTTTACCGCAACTGAGGAAATTTTAGCCAATGATTTACGTGACTTTTTGAGCAAAAAACTCCCACTTTATGCCATCCCTAACTCTTTTATGCAGCTTTCTGCTTTTCCACTTACTTCAAATGGAAAGATTGATACTGCTAGTTTAGAGCAAATAGAACTAAAAAATACCACTACTTATCTTGCACCTACTACGCCATTAGAGAAAGATTTAGCTACTATTTGGGAAAATCTACTTGGCAGCTCTCCTATTGGCTTAGAAGATAATTTCTTTTATCTTGGTGGAGATTCTTTAGCTTGTATTAAGCTTATTTCTGAAATTTATACTAAAATTGGTACTAAATTGGCAGTTAAAGATATTTTTGATTATCCGACTTTAAAGGAGTTAGCACATCATATCCATCATTTGACCAATCAACAAGAAGCAACTTGTATTTTGCCAGCTCCTCTTATGAATTCTTATCCTCTTAGCAATGCACAAAAAAGAATTTATTTTGTTGCCAACCAAAACCCTGAATCTCTACTTTACAATATTGCTGGAGGTGTGAGTTTTAATACAGTCCCAGATGCAGTAAAATTAGAAACTAGTTTTCAAAAATTAATCCAAAAATATGATGCATTAAGAACCTATTTTACAATGGAAGATGGCGATGTTGTACAAAAAATTGAACCTACACTAGATTTTCATTTGGAAGTTTCAAAAGCAGACACTTTCTCAGAAGAATTACTTTCTGACTTTGTAACCCCTTTTGAAATGAATAAAGCTCCTCTATTTAGAGCAAAGCTTGTTATTCATCCTCATAATTGTTGCACTTTATTATTAGATATGCATCATATTATTAGTGATGGTGCTTCTGTTGGTATTTTTATACAAGACCTTTGTAACGAATATAATCAGTTACCTGTTATTAAAGGGAAACTCGACTATAAAGATTTTGCAGTATGGGAAAACGAGCAAATGCAATCAGGAGTTTATGAAAAGAGTAAAAATTTCTGGGTAAATCAATTTCAAGATAATTTACCAGTATTAACTATGCCTACTACTTATTCTAGACCAACTAAGCAAAGTTTTGAGGGAAATCATTATACTTTTAGTTTAAATACTAATATGTATCAACAAATTATGCAATTTGCAAAAGAAAATACTGTAACTCCTTATATGATATTATTATCTGCTTATTATATCCTTCTTTCCAAGTATTCTGGGCAAGAAGATATTATTGTAGGAACTCCTATTATTGGCAGAAATAAAGAAGAATTATCTTCTATGCTTGGTATGTTTGTTAATTCTCTTCCTTTTAGAAGAACTGTAGATACAAAGTCTAGTTTTTTAGATTTTACTACTCAATTGAAGGATTATTGCTTAGCTTGTTTTGAACATCAAGACTTTCCTTTCAACGAATTAGTCAGTGCTCTTAATTTGAAAAGAGATATTAGTAGAAATCCATTATTTGATACTATGTTTATTTATCAGAATGATGGTTATCCTGATTTTAATTTAAATGGTGTAAGTGGAACTTATCATGCATCAAACTTAGGAATTTCTAAATTTGATTTTTCTTTAGAGGTAATTCCCTTTGACACACAATTTGAATTAACATTAGAGTATTGTACAAAGTTATTTGATTTGAATTTTGCAAAGCGCTTTGCTATTCACTACCAAACTATTTTACAAAACTTACTATATCACTCTAGTAGTCCAATCTCTTCTATAAGCATGTTATCTAAAGAAGAGGAAAAGCAAATTTTGCAAGAGTTTAATAATACTACGGTTCCTTATCCTAATGATAAGAATATTGTTACCTTATGGGAAGATCAAGTAAAATTAACACCTCATAAAAAAGCTATTATTTTTGAAAATACCAATATGACTTATCAAGAATTAGATGAAAAAGCAAATCAATTGGCCCACTTTTTACAAAAAAATGGTGCTCTTGAAGGAGAAATCATCCCTATTTTGTTAGATAAGTCACTTGAAATGATAGTAAGTATTTTAGCAATTTTAAAAGTTGGAGCCGCTTTTTTACCAATTGATGTCTATTATCCAAAGGATAGAATTGACTATATTATTCGTGACTCTAATGCTAAATTGCTATTAACCAATAGTGGTTTTATTCATAAAGCCAACTCTTCTGTAAAAGCTCTTTCTGTTGAATTAGATAATATTATTTATCAAACTTATCCTACAAATAGTATTTTGCAAAATTACTCTCCAGAAACAATAGCTTACATCATGTATACATCTGGTTCTACTGGCAGACCTAAAGGTACTATGATTACTCACAAAAACATCATTCGTTTGGTAAAAAATAATGCTTTTATTACTTTTGAAAAAGAAGAAAGAATTTTGCAAACAGGTTCTATTGTGTTTGATGCTTGTACTTTCGAAATTTGGGCAAGTTTATTAAATGGATTTGAGCTGTATATTATGAAAAAGGAAGAATTACTAGATGCTTCTTTATTACAAGATTATTTGATTAAAAATAAAATTACTATTTTATGGCTTACAGCTCCATTATTTAATCAATTATGTGAAGATAATCCACATATGTTTAGAACGGTTAGAGTTTTATTAACTGGTGGTGATGTACTTTCACCAAGACATATTAATTTAGTAAGAAGTGCTAATCCCAATTTAACAATTATTAATGGATATGGCCCTACAGAAAATACTACATTTTCTTGTTGTTTTACAATTGATAAAACTTATCAGAATAGCATTCCAATAGGAGGCCCTATTTCTAATTCAACTGCTTATGTTGTGTCTTCTACTGGAAACTTACAACCTGTTGGAGTCCCAGGAGAATTATGGGTCGGCGGAGACGGTGTTGGCAAAGGATACTACCATAATCTTGAATTAACAAATGAGAAATTTATTCCTAATCCTTTTGATAAAGGCGTAGTTTATAAAACTGGTGATTTAGTAAAATGGCGCGATGATGGTACTATTGACTTTCTAGGCAGAATTGATAATCAAGTAAAGATTAGAGGTTTTCGTGTAGAGTTGGGAGAAATTAATTTACATATTAGTCGTTTTTCTGGTATAAAAGGGTCTATAACAACTATTAGCACTATTCAAAATGAAAAGGTAATTTGTACTTATTTTGTAGCAGACAATACCATTTCTGTTCCAGACTTGAAAAAACACTTATCGCAATTCTTGCCTGCTTATATGATACCAACTTACTTTATGCAATTAAAAAAATTACCAATTAATACAAATGGAAAAGTAGATAAAAATGCCCTGCCTACTAATTTTGAGAAAAATACTATTCGAGAAACCTCTATTATAGCTCCTCAAAATGAGACAGAAGAACTTATTGTCTCTATGTTTAAAAAGATATTGAATTTGGAGGAAGTAAGTGTTACTGATAGTTTCTTTGAAATTGGTGGAGATTCTTTGACCGCTATGAAGTTACAAGTTGAGGCTTTAAGCCATAACTTATCTATTTCTTACGGAGACATTTTTGAATTTACTACGGTTAGAGCTCTAGCTAATCATATTATTTATCAAAATTCTGTACTTTCTAATGAACCGTTAGAAAGTCAGTATGTACAATATGATTCTCTTATTTCTAAAAATGTAGTAAGTCAAACTATGAAATTATGTTATACTCCTATTTCAAATGTCTTACTAACTGGTTTTACTGGATTTTTGGGAGCACATGTTTTAGATAGTTATTTAAAAAATGAAAAAGGCACTATTTATTGTTTAATTCGTGGCAAAGACAATATGACTGCTAAAGAGAGATTAGAAAATGTACTTCACTTTTATTTTAATACGAAATATGATGCTTTTATTGGAAGTCGAATTCAGTTAGTAGAAGGAGATATTACATTACCAAATTTAGGTTTATCTAATGAAGACTATCAAAAATTAGGTAATAGTTTAGATACTATTATTCATTGCGCTGCGCTCGTTAAACACTTTGGGAATTATGAAGATTTTAAAGCAATTAATATTGATGGTACACAAAAAATTGTTGACTTTTGCCAAGAGTTTCACTTAAAATTATTACATGTTTCAACAATTAGTGTATCAGGTAATAATTTAGCAGAAGGATCTAATGTTGAAAATAACTTTAAAGATATAGTTGATTTTGATGAAACCAATTTTTATATTGGACAAAATTTAAAAAATGCTTATATCCATAGTAAATTTGAGGCAGAAAGAATTGTATTAGATGCTATCCACACTGGACTCGAAGCTTGCATTTTAAGAATGGGAAATTTAACAAGTAGATTTTCGGAAGGAAAATTTCAGCAAAATCATTTTGAAAATGCTTTTGTTAATCGAATTAAATCTTTCCTTCAAATTGGTTATATGCCTGATTATATGTTAAATTTATATGCTGAATTTACACCAATTGATTATTGTGGCGATGCAATTATTAAAATTGCAAGTTATTTTAATAAAGATTATACTGTTTTCCATTTATTAAATGAGAATCATGTTAATTTAGATGTTATGTATAATACTATGACAAAATTAGGTATTCATATGCAAATCGTTTCTAGTGATGAGTTTACTAAAATATTAGATGATTTATTACAAAATCCAGATAAAAAAAGTTTTTTAAATGGAATTGTAAACGATTTAAATGCAGAAAAAAAATTAGTTTATCAATCAGAAGTAGCAATTAAATCTGATTTTACAAAAGAATTTTTGAAAAAAACTGGCTTTGAATGGCCTATCATTTCTGAGCAATACCTTAGAAATTATTTCAAATATTTATCTGATATTGGCTACTTCAGTATTCATATTAATTAAAAGGAGGAACAATTATGAATGTCTATTTAATCTTACTTTTTTGTATTATGGTTACTATTTTAGCATTTTTGTATATTATTCATAAAAAAATACCAAAATCTCAAATTAAAACTCTATTTGTTATTATTTTATTTTTATTATTAGATTTGTGCCTTTTTGTCTTTCTAGGGGGTATATTAAGCGAGCCACTAAGTATTCCGACTATTTATTTTGATTATTTTTCATATATTGGTGCTTGCTTTATCCCTGTTGTTGTTTATTTTATTAGTTTAGTGTTTGATAATACAAAATTGGAATTTAAAGTAAGGTATCTTCTATTATTTATTATTCCTGTTTTATCTTTATTGATACTATGGACTAATGATTATCATCACCTTTTTTATGAAAAATATTCTATTTACTTAAATGACTCTATTAAAGGTGCTTTTATGCCAGTTTATTTGATTTACACTTACGCATTATTTGGAATATCTTTATTAAAATTGCTATATTCCTCTATTAGGAATGCTGGTTTCTTTTCAAAACAATCTATTTTGTTTTTAGTAGGAACTATTTTACCAATTGCTATTAATTTATTAGGAACTTTTTCAATTATTCCTATGACTATTTATGTAACACCTATTTCGTTTGCTTTTGGTATTTTATTCTATGCCCTTGCTATTTTTAAATTTGACTTTTTAAAGGTAACACCTATTGCTTTGCAAAGAATCGTGGATAGGATTTCCGATGGTTACCTTGTAGTAGATGAGAAAAATATAATTATTGATTTTAATAAGACTTTTCTAAAAATGTTTAACACAAATGAAAATTACATTAGAAATCAAAACTTTCTTGAGTTAATTGATAAACACAAATTATTTGAGACGGATTTTAGCAATGTAAAAGCTTGTATTGAAAAGGCAATAACTTCAGAAGATACTTTTCTTTTTGAAAAGAAATTAGAAAGTCAAGAAAAATATTTCCATATAGAGATTAACAGTATTCGAAACAAAGATACCTATTTAGGAACTCTCATTTTGTTTAAGGATACAACTCAACACATGCAAGATATGCAGACAATTCAAAATAACCAAAATATGTTAATGGAAAGAGAACGTTTAGCCTCTTTGGGACAATTAATTGGTGGTATCGCTCATAACTTAAAAACTCCTATTATGTCTATTGCTGGTGCAGCAGAAGGTTTAACAGATTTAGCCACCGAATATGAAAAATCCGTTGGTGATCCTGAAGTAACTGTAGAAGATCACCACGAAATTGCACATGACATGAAAGATTGGATTGAGAAAATTAGGTCTTATACAGAATATATGTCTGATGTTATTACAGCGGTTAAAGGACAAGCAGTCACTATGTCTGATGAACAGGCAGTTTCCTTTACCTTAGATGAATTAGTAAAACGTGTTAATATTTTAATGAGACACGAATTAAAAAATGCTTTAGTTGACTTAAATATTCAAATGAAAGCTGAACCTGATACTATTTTAAAAGGTAATATTAATAGTTTGGTACAAGTTATTAATAATATGATTTCAAATGCTATTCAAGCATATAATGGAAAACCTGGAAATGAAATTAATCTTATTTTAGAGCCTTCTGGAAAGAATATTATTATTTCTGTACAAGATTTTGCAAATGGTCTTCCTGACAGTGTTAAAGCAAAATTATTTAAGGAAATGATTACCACGAAAGGAAAAAATGGAACAGGTCTTGGATTATTTATGTCCTACTCCACTATTCGCGCTCACTTTAATGGTAATGTTACCTTTGAGACAGAAAAAGGAAAAGGTACTATCTTCCATATTTCCTTGCCTGTTTAATCCCTAATAAAAAGAAACAAAATTTTTAAATTTTGTTTCTTTTTATTAATCTTTTACTTCATATCTTTTTCTTCTAATATGACTTTTTGGATAAAATCTACAATTCTATGTTCTGATTCTTGATCATAATTATTATACTGAATATAGTCAAACATATTTCTTAAATCCGTATCTTTTTTAACTCTTTCATAATGTTCATCTATTTCTAGAAGTCTCTTCTTCTCTACCTCTGGCGTTAATCCTCTTTCTCTTGTTTTCTGTTTTGCTATTTCTATATCCTGAGGGAATAAATAAAGGACTTTCATGTTAGGACAAACTTTTTTAAATTCATATATGGTATTATAATGTACTTCAAATACCATATTCTTATCAGAAAAAAGTTCCTTTTTTGTATATGCATATTTATATCCTAATAATTCAAATTCATATGCAATTTGTCCTTCACTTCTTAAATTTTGCAATTCCTCTTCACTTACAAATATCTTATCTTCGTTATTCTTTTCTCCTTTACGCATTTCACGAGTAGTTATAATTTTTAACTTTTCAAAGCCTAATCTTTCTACTAATTTATCTTTATAATAGGATTTTCCTGTACCTGTAACACCTGCTATTCCAAGTAACATCTCGCACCTCCATTAAAGCTATATAATTATCATATTATTTGTTACTCCATTCTTTTTTGTATCTGTATGATATATTACCATGCTTTTTTGCTTATGTCAACCAAATCTAATTGATTTCTATTTATCTAAAAAAGGACTTTACAGTTCGACAAATTATGATATAATTGAAGCATAAATTGAGGTGATATTATGAGAAAAAATATGCAAGAAATGGCTAAAACAGGATATAAAATTATTGCAGTAGATGATGAGGAAGGAATTGTAGATTCATTATCTATCTTCTTAAAACGCTCTGGATATGACTTTACAGGTGTTACAGACCCTATGGAGGCTGTTGAACGCGTTAAAAATGAACATTTTGATTTAATGGTTTTAGACTTCATTATGACCCCTATTCATGGTGATAAAGTAGTTGAAGAAATCCGTAAATTTAATAAAGAATTATATATTCTACTATTAACAGGACACAAGGATTTAGCTCCCCCACTTGAAACTATTCGTAAGTTAGATATTCAGGGTTACTGCGAAAAAAGTGATAAATTTGACCAGTTGTTACTTTTAATTGAATCAGGTATTAAATCCATTGAACAAATGAATGAAATTAAAAGAATCAACAATGAATTATCTGAAACTTACGAAAAATTGGAAAAGGCTTATTTAGATAGTATTGAAACTTTACGTTATACTGTAGAGGCAAAAGATCCATATACAAGAGGTCATTCTGACAGAGTATCTGCCTTCTCTGTATTAATTGGAAAATATTTAGGTTTATCTGAAGCAGATTTGAAAACATTACAAGTTGGTGGTTTATTCCACGATATTGGAAAAATTGGTATCCCTGATAGCATTTTGTTAAAAGAAGCTAAATTGACAGATGATGAATATTCTGAAATTAAAAATCACCCATCTATTGGTGCTCATATTTTATGCAATGCTGCTATCTTCCAAGACATTATCCCAATTGTAAAGCATCATCACGAAAGATTTGATGGAAGAGGATATCCTAGTAAGTTAAGTGGAAATGACATTCCATATATGGCTAGAATTGCAGCAATTGCAGATACTTTTGATGCTATGACTTCAAAGAGAACATACCGCAATCCATTACCTTTAGATGTCGTAAAAGCTGAAATTGAAGATTGTTCTGGTACACAATTTGACCCAGAAATTGCAAAAGTGTTTATTGATATTCTAGATAATCATTATAACGAAATACAGGAAATACAAGAAAAATATAGAGCTTAGGTGGACGTGGAAAAGGGGAAGGTGGAAAAGGGGACGGTTCTAATTTCCAAAAAATTTGGAAATTAGAACCGTCCCCTTTTCCACCTTTTCCATTTAGGCCTCTTTCATTGATAATTGTACTTTTTGTCTTTCTCCATCTATTCCAATTACTTTTACCTTTACAATATCACCAACTGATACTACATCTGATGGATTTCTAACAAAGCTATCACTTAATTGTGAAATATGTACTAAACCATCGTGTTTTACTCCAATATCTACAAATGCTCCAAAATCAGTTACATTACGAACAGTTCCTGTTAATACCATACCTTCTCTTAAATCTTCAAATTTTAACACATCTGCTCTTAAAATCTGTTTTGGCATTTCATCTCTTGGATCTCTACCAGGTTTTGATAATTCGTCAATAATATCCTTTAATGTCATTTCTCCTGCATTTAATTCTTTTGCCATTGCCACTACATCAATTCCTGCAAGCTTTCCTTTGATCTCTTTCAATTTATCTTTTTCTAATAAATCTTCCTTTTTATATCCAATACTACTTAATAATTGCTCTGCTATTTCATAGCTCTCAGGGTGAACTGCTGTAATTTCAATTGGATTTTTCCCATCTGGAACTCTAATAAATCCTGCACACTGTTCAAAAGCTACTTTTCCTAACTTTGGTACTTTTAGCAACTCTTTTCTCTCTTTTAGTTTTCCATTTTCATCACGGTATTTTACAATATTATTAGCAATAGTTTTGTTAATTCCTGCTACATAGGATAAAAGTGATGGCGTTGCTGTATTAACATCTACTCCAACCTCGTTTACAGCATCTTCTACTACACCCGTTAGGCTTTCTGTCAATTTATTTTGGTCTACATCATGTTGATATTGTCCTACACCAATTGCTTTAGGATCGATTTTTACTAGTTCTGCTAATGGATCTTGTAATCTTCTTGCAATAGAAATAGCTCCTCTTAAAGATACATTAATATCTGGATATTCTTCTGTGGCAAGCTTTGATGCTGAATATACTGATGCTCCCGCTTCACTAACAATGGCATAATGTAAATCCTTGTCAATTTCTTTTATCATCTCTGCCACAAAGCTTTCAGACTCACGTGATGCTGTTCCATTTCCAATAGCAATAATGTCTATATCGTGTTTACTAATTAAAGCTTTTAGCTCTTTTTTAGCACCTTCTACATCATTTTGTGGCTCTGTTGGATAAACAGTTGTAGTTGCTAATAGCTTCCCAGTTTCATCAATCACTGCTATTTTACAACCTGTACGATAGGCAGGATCAACCCCCATAACAGTTAATCCTTTTAGCGGCGCAGCTAGTAATAATGGTTTTGCATTTTTACCAAATACTTTGATTGCTTGTGTTTCTGCCTTTTCTGTTAAATCTGAGCGTATTTCTCTATCAATAGATGGCTCAATTAAACGTTTCCAACTATCTGCTATAGTTTCTTCTAGCATATCTGTGAATTGCGTTTTTCCTTTAATGACATCTTGTTCAATGTAATGTAAAATATTTTCTTCTGGTTTATCTAATTTTACTTTCAAGAATTCTTCTTTTTCACCACGATTAATTGCTAAAATACGATGGCTTGGAATTCTATTTACTTTTTCATTAAATTCATAATACATGTTATATGCTGTCTTTTCTTCTGGCTTTGTTCCTTTTGTGATAATCACACCATCACGATAGCAAATACGTTTAATTTCTTTACGATAATTGGGGTCATCAGCAATCATTTCTGCAATAATATCATTTGCACCTTGAATGGCATCTTCCACTGTTGCAACCACTTTATCTTTATTTTGTTTATCTTCTTCTGATAAACTATCTATATTAACATATTCTTTTGCTATTTCTTCAATAGGTTGTTTTTCAGTTTGTTCATAAATAATATTTGCTAAAGGCTCTAATCCCTTCGCTTTTGCAACAGTTGCTCTTGTTTTCTTTTTTTGTTTATATGGCCTATAAATATCTTCTACTTCTGCTAGGGTTCTAGCTTTTTCTAAGCTTTCTACTATTTCATCTGTTAATTTTCCTTGATTTTCAATAGAAGTTTTTACCTCTTCTTTCCTTGCTTCTAAATTACGAAGATAAGTAAGTCTTTCTCCTAGTTCTCTTAAAGTCTCATCTGAAAGTCCTCCTGTAACTTCTTTTCTATAACGCGCAATAAATGGAATTGTATTTCCTTCGTCAATTAATTCTACTGTTTTTTGCACTTGTGTTAATTTAATGTTTAACTCTTCGGCTATCCTCGTAGCTATTCTCTCCATAGTTTCTTGCATGTTTCCTTTAGTTCCTTTCTTAGCATTATTTTAAAGGTTTTTCTTGTAATTCCTTTAGTATCTAATATATAACAGGTTTTTTAGAAATGCAAGCGAACAGTTTAAATTTTTGGAAAATAAAAACTATATCGCTTTGTCTACTACGATATAGTTTCTTTTTTATTTCACCACTAAGGAAGGAATTATATTTCTTTAATAATATAGCTACACTCGAAAAATTCCTTAAAATTTTTCCCTCTGATATTCTATATTAAAGTCCAGTGCCTTACACTACACTTCGCTCCGTCGCATAAGTCATCTGTAACTAGCTCAGCTCGAACAGCTGACTTAACTACCGCTACTCCACGACCGCAACCAGCATAACTAGCATCCCACGAGTAATCAGTAAAAGAAAACATTTCACCACCACGAGCAAAACCAAGCCTATTGCTTGAAAACCAATCAGAATAACTAGCACCATGCCAGTCTGCACAACTGGAATACTTCAACATAATCCCTATTTTCTCATTTTTATTAGTCTTAATACTTATTCTCAATTAAATCTTTTTAATAACAAAATCTATATCACTTTCGTTTTACTTTTTGCAATATAGTCTCTTTTTTATTTTACCATTAAGGAAGGAATCATGTTTCTTTAATAATACAGCTATTCTCGAAAAATTCCTTAAAATTTTCCCCTCTGATACTCTATATTAAAGTCCGGTGCCTATTACCGCTACTCCACGACCACAGTAACTGCCCCACTTCCAGTAATCCTCACCGCGAAACGAAAACATTCCGTAAGCACCGCAATGGAAACCAAAATCAGCCTCAGCAAGCCAGTCAGAATAACTAGCACCATGCCAGTCTGCGCAACTAGGATACTTCAACACAATCCCCATTCTTTTATTTTTAATAACAAAATCTATATCACTTTCGTTTTACTATTTGCAATATAGTTTCTTTTTTATTTTACCACTAAGGAAGGAATTATGTTTCTTTAATAATATAGCTACACTCAAAAAATTCCTTAAAATTTTCCCCTCTGATACTCTATATTAAAGTCCGGTGCCTATTACCGCTACTCCACGACCACAGAGCTTAGTCTCATCCCATATAGTACTACCACGGAAGGAAAACACTCCATTCTCGCCACGGCGAAACCCATAATAAGTAGAGTCAACCCAGCTATAGCTACTAGCATCATGCCAGCCTGCGCAACTAGAATATTTTAACATAATCCCTATTTCTTATTTTTATTAGTCTTAATGTGTATTATTAATCAAATCTTCTTAATATAAAA
>JAAWKD010000054.1 GCA_022797215.1 Clostridia bacterium | reverse complement strand
TTAATATTTTCATTAAAGTCTTTTTATTGTGTCTAAAATATTTTTTTCTAATTTTTTTAAAACTTTTCAACTAACTATTGACTTTTAATAGTTGGTCTCCATATATTTTACTTTCATCTCACCGTTATATTTTAAGATTTTAATATTATTTCCTTTTTCTAGCTTAATGTCCATTCCGCTTGCCTTATATCGATCAATAAATCCACTATCTTTTAAACTTAGAGTACTAGATAAATAAGTTTGATTTCCAATCGCTTTAATGACATATGGTGATGCTACCCTTTGTCCACTTACTTGCATCCTATTATTGATTTGTGCTATTTCTGTCATTACTACACGGGCATCGTTAATAGAAATTGCTTCTGCTCCTGCATAATGTAACTCATTGACTAATTCTAGCAAATGAAAATAAGTAACATAACAATCGGATGTATTCGCTAATGTTATTATTATTCCTTCTCCTACAACATCCGTCTTTCCTAATAACATATTTGATTCTGCTAAGTCCTTATCAATTAGTTCTGATGCTTCTCCATTCTTTTCAATTCTTTCTCGATACTCTTGTGTTGATTTTCGATTTATTTCTAATTGTTTTTGTGTATCTTCATACTTGCTTTTCCATTCTGAAATGGCTGTTCTAAGCTCTGTTTCTCTCATATTTTCAATAGCAGTAATATCTGTTTCTTCAACTGTTTTAAATTGCATAAACATAACTGCAAAAAAGACAATACATACTAATCCAATAATAACAGTCATAACAATTTTATTTTTCTTTTCTTTCTTCAAAGCCTTTTGTCACCTCTATTTCACGATTTTCTAGATTTCAAAACTTACATTTATCCTGTCATTTATTAACTTCGTTGCTTTACATATTTATAACTAATAATTCCATTGTATTTCTCTATGGTAAGGTCATCTACTGTTTTAACATTAACAATAACCCCCCATTCTTCCATATTGTTTAAATATCCTCCCGCCATTGTCATAGAGCCTAATAATAGTCCTTGTGAACCAATTGCTTTTACTACAAATGGTGAGCTGATTTTTTCTCCATTAACCTTGATAACATTTCCTTCACAGGTAATAGCAGTTGTTGTAATAACCCTTTGCCCATTAATAGAAATCGCTTCTGCTCCTGCATTATTCAATGCATTTACTACTTGGAGTAAATCATCATAATGTACTAATACCATACTCGGATCAATTAGTCCTGTTCCTACCGCATTATTATCTGCTAGAGTAATTTCTAATCCTGCACCTTTTACCTTTACTCTTCCTAGTAACATATCATTTTCTTTGATTTGTTCTTGTTTGGCATTAGCAGTAGTATTATTTTGTGTTGCTTGTTCTCTAACTTGTGTTAATTGCTTTTCTGAATCTAGTAGTTCTTGATAAGCATGGTCATATTTTTCTTTCCACTTTAATACTTCATCTCTTAATCCATTATCAATTAATGCCTGACTAGCTGTAGAAGTAGTATTTTTAACTGTTTTTAGTTGAACAGAAATTGCAACAGTTAGAATAAAGCACATTACTCCTAGCGTAATAGCTATTTGTTTTTTCTTCATATTTTTTCCTTTCTTAAACTTTCTCTCTAAAAATCGCTCCTTTTGTACTTAAGTCTGTATTTACAAAAATATCTCCCTCTTTTTTCTTTTCATTTTGTAACACTTTCTTGACATATAGCATTTTTGTACTAAGATTGGAAGCATCTCCTACATGTACATTCTTCTTTTCTGATTTTAATTCTAATACATAATCTTGTTTGTCAGAAATATTAATTTTTGTAATTAGCTTTCCTATATCATTATTATTTGCTGAATCCATAATTTGGATAACACTACTTAGTTTTTGCAAGTCTTCTGTACATAAGCGGTTTCCTTCTTGTATTTGATCTTCTGTAGTTAAAATTCCTGTAATGATTGGAAATTCTAGCTTTTCTTGAGATATCTCTAATAAGTATCCTTGTTTATTCATATATACATAGGCATTTCCAAGTGTTAGCATATATGCTGTTTTTCTTTCTACTACTTGTATTTCTATTCCATCTGGTAATTGCCTTTTTACTTTCACACTATCTATGTAACTATTCGTTTTGATATTTTGTTCTACTTTGCTTTTTGAAATCTTAAAAGTATTTTGTTCTAATTCTATTCCTGATAAGCTATTAATGGTCTCCTGTGTAATTTTCTCATTACCTACTATCGTAATAGTTTTAATGTTAAAAAATGGTGAAAGTAGAAAATAAATTCCCCCTCCTATTAACACTATAACTAGGCTTGTCCATTTAATTAATCTAAATATAATCTTTCTTTTTTTTCTTGCAATTTCTTGTTGCTTTGGGGTCAATTTTGCTTTTCTTTTTACTGGTTGTTTTTTTCTCTTTTCTTTGTATATTTCATCTTCAATTCCTAATCTTAGTTCTATATCATCTTCTTGTGTTTTCTTTTTTACTTGTTTTTTTTGTGTTACATGAGTATTTTGCTCTTTTCTTGTCTTCTTTTTGGACACTACTGATTTTTTTGATTGTTTTTGTTTCTCATTTTTTTTGTTTTCTCGTTGTTGATTTGTTCTCTTCTGTTTCGGAACCTTTGGAAGAGACTTAATGCCAATAATAATTTCATTGTCTAAATCTAATATGTTTTTATCTTTTGTGTTTCTTAAATTGCTTTTTTCTTTTGCTCGATTTCCCATTATTCTCTTCCTTCCTTTATTTTATTTTCTATATATTTTTGCTTAATCCTCTTTACTTATCGAAATTTTAGCTCCTAAATTTCTTAATTTTTCGTCTAAGTTCTCATATCCTCTTAAAATGTATTCTATATTTGTGACTGTTGTAGTTCCTCTAGCTGTTAGTCCTGCTAATACTAAACATGCTCCGCCTCTTAAATCGGTACTTTTTACTTTTGCACCTGATAGTTTCCTAACCCCTTTAATAACAGCCGTTTTTCCCTCAATCACAATTTTGGCTCCCATTTTTTTGAGTTCCGCTACATAACGATAACGATTTTCAAAAATATTCTCGATAATCATTGATGTTCCTTTTGCAATGGTTAAGGTACTTGCAAATACAGATTGCATATCTGTTGGAAAGCCTGGATATGGTAATGTCTTAATATCTACCGCTTTTAACTTTCTATCTGCTTTTAAGTGTACTTTGCCCTTTTCTATTTGGATTTGGCATCCTGCTTCTTCTAATTTATGGAGAATTGGCGTAATATGCTCTGGTGTCCTATACTTTAAAGTAATATTTCCACCTGTAATAGCTCCAGCACAAAGTAAAGTTCCTGCTTCTATTCTGTCTTCCATTACAGTATAGCTAATGCTTTTCAATTTCTCTACTCCTGTAATTTTAATTATATTAGTTCCTGCACCTTCAATTTTAGCCCCCATTTTATTTAGGCATTTTGCTAAATCTACAATTTCTGGTTCCATGGCAGCATTTGTAATTTGCGTTACTCCCTCTGCATAAATTGCTGCTAATATAATATTTTCTGTCGCTCCAACACTTGGAAAATCCAGATCAATATTTGCTCCTATTATTTTATCACACTTACAGGTAATAAATCCAGAGTCTTCTATAATATTTATCCCTAATTTTTTAAATGCTCTTAAATGTAAATCAATTGGTCTTGCTCCAATATCACATCCTCCTGTTTGTGATAGTTTGTGGGTACATAAATTTCAAATGGAAAGCTAAACCGCCATTTTGGTATAGCTCATTATACATCATGTCATTTAGGTTGTACAAGTCTTTTTCTTCTTTTGTTATTTCATTTTTATCAAATACCACTATTTTATCAAATAGTCTTGAAAGTTCTTCTTTGGTTAATCCATTTTTCTTGATGTCATTTATTGCTTTAAATATCAATTCTTCTTTATCTTCTAGTTTGTTTAGGCTACTTAATTTTGCTTCTACCTCTTGCATTTTTTCTTCTTCCATTTTTATCTTTTTATCTAGTTCAATTTTCTTTTCCTTAAACAAAAACTCTGGTATCAATTCATTTAGTTTATCTTCATAGATTTGTTTATATTGTTTTTGTAATTTTTCCAAATTGTTTTTACCTCTTGCTATTTCATCTTCCAACGTTACTTTATTAGTACTAATAGCCTTTACATTGTCCATTACAAACTTTTTAAATTCTGGATTGCTGATTAAATTGGCTATATAAGCATTTATTATTTCGTCTAAATATTCTATTCTAATTCTATGTGGTTTACAGCCATAGTCTTTTCTGATATCTTCTTTAATTGCTCCTTCATTACTATACTTTTTGCATAAATAGCTATCTGGTCTTTTTCTAGTTCCAGTATTTCCTTTTCTTTTATACATAGGTGTTCCACATCTTCCACAATATAAAAGTCCTGAATATAGGTTATTTTCTACATCTACAAATTTGAATCCATTGTTATACTTATCACTCTCTTTTTTTCTTTTTGCTCTTATTTTTTGTACCTTTTCAAATAGTTCTTTATCAATAATTGGCTCGTGATGTTTTTCTATTACAGTCCACTCTTCTTGTGATTTGACTCTCGTCTTTTTAGATTTAAAACTTAATTTTTCTGTATGTCCGCCTACATAATCGCCAATATATCTTCTATCATCTAAAATTCGTACAATGTGTTGTGCTCCCCAATTTGCAGTCTGCTTTGCATTTGCAAAATTCCTACTTTGTGATGGTGTTGGTATTCCTTTTTTATTTAAGTAAGTAGCAATTTTTTTATAGCCCCAATCTTTTGAATATAATTCAAATATTTCTTGCACCACTGGGGCTGTATCTTCATTTACAGCTAATCTTTTTCCATCTTTATTATAACCATATATTGCTTTCACAAGTAGTTCTCCTTCCTCTATTTTATGTCTTAAATTTCTTCTTATATTTTTGCTGTCATCTCTTGCTCTTCTTTCATTAAACCATGCATATAGTCCAAACATTTCCTCATTGTACTGCTCATCTTCAAATATGATTTCTACACCTTGCTCTTCTAAATATTCTACAAAGTCTAAAGCCTCTTTTTGATTTCTTCCAAGTCTTGCAGAGTTTTTGAAAACGATTACATCTATTTCTTTGTTTTTTGCTCTATTTCTAATATCATCAAATCTGCTGAAGTCAGTTCCACTTTTGTCATCATCCATTATGATTTGGGTAATATTTGTGTAGCCATGACTTTTGCAATATTTTACTAACAAATCTCTTTGTGTTTCAATTCTTTCATAGTTTTCTCCATAGTCATCTCTACTTTCTCTACAATATATTACTACTCTTTTTTCTTCGTTAGATTTTTTCAAGTTCATCACCTCCAAAGTAGTTATGTATCAATACTGTGTTCTATTTTACTTCACTTTATTGTTGCTATTATATGTTAAAAGTTCTAAAATTTCAAGATTCCTCTTAAAATTTTAGAACTTTTTATTTAACTATTTACTTTTGCTAACTTTTTTGTTATTATCTTATTGAACTACTGAAAGTACGAATGTGCCGTAGGTAGTGTTTTTTTACGCAACTTTTTCTTTATAGTTTACAATAGTTACTTCTGTTGCCAATTGTTTTAATTGATTTACAATCTTTTCAATGTTTTCTGCTGTTTCATCATCAAAATATTGTTCTCCACATTGAGTACATACTTTTGCAGGAACACCCTTAATAATAATTATTGTATTTTCTAAATCTACTACATAATTTACTTTCTTTTTTTCTAAATCACCTTTACACATAAAACAATTCATTAGTTTTCCCTCCTTGTTTTCATATCTTCTTCCCATTTCTCTGTATTGGGATAATATGCTGTTATCATATGAACTGTGTCTTCGCTCATTCCACATACTATATGTAATATTTTATTATTATTTTCATATCCTAATATTAAACAACTTGGAAATGGATAATCATCATAATAATATTCAATTATTTTTCCATTGTTTACTGCTGTTTTCACATCAGATATTAATATATCTCTTTGGTTCAATCGGTTTAAACAATGCTTTGTCCAGTCTACTTTTCTTTTTGCTATATATTCTTTTATAATTTCAATATTTAATAAGTCTTCGTTCAATTTTTTCTCCTCCTTAGTTATTTTAGCATAAAATAATTGATTTATGCAATTCTTTATTGTAATTTACTTAAACTTTTCTTGTATTCTATCTGAAATAATATCAGTAAATATCTTCTTATAATCACTTGCAATGCCTTCCTCTTTGTTTGTAGGAGTTATAAATACTGCAAATGGCAATTTTTTCTTTTTATGTACCTTTAAATTCTCTTTTTCATTCTCCAATTACACCACCTCTCTTAAAAAATATTCTTATCATAAATAAATATGATTATTTTTAAGGCATACTAAAAAGCAAGACATTTACTTTTCATAAATGCTTGCTTTTAGTTGATTTTTGGGAACAGTATTTTAAATACAATTATACTAAGTATCTTTTTGACATTTCAATTGCGTGTTGCCACTGTAAATGTCTTAAATACTCTAGTTCATAATTTTCTTTTTCCTTTACTTCTTTTACTCTTAACTGTCTATTTGCCTTTTTTCTTTCAAGATAACTCTTATGTTTTATACCGCTTCTTATCTTTTTCTGCTTATTATAATTAGGTTGTCCTTTTAAAACTTTTGACACATATTGAGAACTTATTCCTAATTCTTTTGCTATACAAATACAGTTAAAATTCTTTTCAAAATACAATTCGCAAATTTTCTGCCTCTTGCTGTCTGTTGTGATTACCTCCTCTCTTAAAATAGTAATCAACAATTTTTTATTTCCTTTGAAAATTTGACTTTCTTTGTATTTTCTTTCTTTTCTTATATATCCATCTTAAGTCATTTTGTATCTACCTTTGTTGTTGATAAATCTATTTTATTATATTTTTTATTAAAAATCAACCTAAAAATTAAAATTTTATTATAAAGTATTGACACTAACTTTACATTACTCCATATCTTAATAATAACTCATTTATCTTTTCCATGCTCAAACTTTTATATTTGCATTTAGGTATAAAAGTTGTAATTAGTTCTTCATATTCCTCTAATCCCAATATGTATATATTTTTATAATCTTCATTAGCCTCATAATAGCAGTATAGCTTTGCTAATGTTTCCATATTAATTAATGGCATAATTACTATATAGTTATTATTGTCTAATTTTAAATTTGCAAACCTAAAATTAGTTAATTCTACTTCATATAGTTCTTTTAATCTTAAGTAAATACTTCTCCTTATTTCATAGTTATTTCTAATTAAGAATTTGCCATAGTCATTATAGGGTACTAAAATTGTGTATTCATTTCCAAAATAGAATCCCTTTTCATGAAGGACTATTTTGCTTATATCATTTGTAAATATCATTGAATTTGTATAGCCATTTTCTTTTCTGATATCATAATAAATTGATTTTATGTACTTGTCATCTTTTCCTTCATATATTGCATACATTAAGAATTCTTCTTGACTATTGTATTCTAATTTTCCAATATACCTTCTTGAATGTGTTGTTGGTTCATCTTCTTTTTTCATTTCCCAACTAAGTATAAAATTCAAGTTGTCTTGTATTAAGCTACTTGCTATATCACTTATAACATTTAATCTTTCTATATTGTTTTCATTCCTGCAATGATTTACTATTGCAAATCCGTTTTCTAGTAAATATTCTTTACCTTTTGTACCAAGTGTAATGTATCTATCTTTTAGTCTCTTAATATAGTTATGCCTTACTAATGCTACCATCCTTTTTTCCTGGTAAGTTACCGTTTCATAAATATATCTTGTATTATCTAATGACATTATCTTATACTTTCCTAAAAATACTAATAATTCTATATCCCTACTCTGTAATCTAACTTCATTACTCATCTAAAATCACCTCTTTCTAATTTTTTCTTTACTCACTCTCTTACTTCTTCTTCCCTTTTTTCCTCACTACTTGCTTTTGGTTCTTGCACCCTTGTACCTTCGTAGAGGCAACATATTGTATATGTTACCTCTACTCCAGACAATTTTCAGGTTTCATTTTCAATAAAATCGTTACTATTTCACCATTTTGCGCAGTTATGCAATATGGCAAAATTTTAAAGAAAAAATCTTCTAAAATTTTGCCATGTTTGTATATACCGTTTATCTCATTTTTTGATTAATCACTCTTGTAATTTCATCTGCTGGTAATACATAAACTTCTGCATGTGGTTTATCTGAGTAATATCCTTGCACCATATAACAGGTACAATAAATATTATCATCTCTTATTATTTTTCCATATATTAATCCATCATGAATTGGTTTTACGTTTCTATTATCTGCATCCCATATTTTTCCATCATCATAAATTTTTATAAGTACCATTGTAAATTTATCATAGAATAATTCTTCATACTTTCTTACTACTCTAGATACATTTTGCATGATTCGTTTTTGTGTATAGTTTGCTCCATTTTTAATTGTTGGTATTTTTTCTGGAATATATATTTTTAATATCTCATTTTCTACTTCTGCCTTATATTCATTATCTATAAATTCTGGTTCTTTTTTATCCATAAACTTTAGCCAAAGATTTCTTTGTCTTGCTGCATGATACATATCCATCCTTGTCTTTTCTAATTTGCAAAAATACCTTTCTAGTTGCTCATCTTTTATCTCTTCTTTTGTTTGTACTAATTCTTCACTTATTTTTTCAATTTTTTCTATTGATTTTATAATTTCTTCTTTCTTCATAAATATCACTCTCACTTTCTTTAAATTAATTTAAAAAATATAAATAGAAAACTTACAATTAAATTCGTAGCCTTTTATTTATCATATAAAATTGCATATTAACTATAAAAAGTATACATATATTCAATCTTTCAATCTACTAATACATATACTCTTATAATTCATATTTACTTAAAATTGCTTTTAAGAAGGAATAAGTTTCCTTTAATATCTAATATTGGTACTGTATATATTCCTTGAAATATATAATCTCGCCATTATATTAGAGCACAACCAACGGCACAGTGTTGTTGAGTCTGTTATTAGGATTGTAATCGTTGTTGTTAACATCAGATGCAGGATTATTATTGTTGTTCTTACGCGAACCTCCAACGAGCCGTGTTCCAAAACCTATCCCTCTATATAAAACATACCTTTCCTTAAATTATAAGTATTTGCATGTTTAACATAGCCAAGCCACCCTGCTATACTTTTTTGTATTTCAGGTAATGTTATCTTTCCTTCTTTTAAGTCTTTTGTATATTTTTTTAACTTTCGTCTCATTCTGTATTTACTTGAATCCCTTATTTTTAACCTTCTTTCATTTATTTTATATCCACAAAAGTTAACTCCTTGAATATCTTTAAAAATCCTTGTTTTTGAATTTAATGCTAATTTAAGTTTATTTTCAAGAAATATTTCAATATTTTTTAAATTTTCTTTCGCTACATTTTTGTTTTTACATAAAATTACTGTATCATCCATATACCTAAAATAATATTTGCATTTTAGGTTATGTTTTGCATACTGATCCAATTCATTTAAATAAATATTTGCAAACATTTGGGAAGTATAGTTTCCAAGTGGTAAGCCTAGTATTCCATCTGTAGAAAGTAGAATTTCTCTTGTTAGCCATAATAACTTCTTATCTTTCATTTTTCTTTTTAAAATATTCCATAATATTCTTTTATCAATATTATGAAAATATTTTGTAATATCCATTTTAAGTATATAATAATTTCCCCACTTAGATTTAGCTCTTATCATTGCATTTTGGACATCTTTAGAGGCTTTGTGCATTCCTCTACCTTCAATGCATGCATATGTGTTATTTATAAATTGTGGAACAAAATATGGTTTTATGAAGTGTTGTACATACCATTGATGTACAATTCTGTCTCTGTATTCAGATGCCATAATAATTCTCTCTTTTGGTTGATATATCTTAAATCTTGTATAATTTCCATGTTTATAAGTACAAGTTTTCAATTCTTTCTCTAACTTTAGTAATTCTTGTTCTAAAGATAGTTCAAATAAAATCACTTTTTTCTTTTCTCTTTTTCCGCATCTTGCTTTTTTATGTGCTTCTAATAATTTTTCAAATGAAACTTCCATTTCATATACATTTCTAATTGTTTTTGGCATATTCTTTTACTCCTACTGATTTTATCAGT
>JAAWKD010000012.1 GCA_022797215.1 Clostridia bacterium | reverse complement strand
ACAATTACTTATAATGTAACAGATGCAAGCGGAAATGTAGCAGACGAAGTTACAAGAACAGTAAGAGTAGTAGATATTCAAAAACCAGTAATTACTTTAGAAGGACAACCAGAAGTAATAGTAGAAGTAGGAGATACTTATACTGACGCAGGTGCAATCGCTAACGATAATTATGATGGAGTTATTACAGAAAAGATAATAACAGTAAACCCAGTAGATACTACAGTAGTAGGAACTTATACAATTACTTATAATGTAACAGATGCAAATGGAAATAAAGCAGACGAAGTTACAAGAACAGTAAGAGTAGTAGATACTCAAAAACCAGTTATTAAGATAGATACACTATTCCAAAGATTAGAAGCAGGAAGCAAATATCAAAGAGTAGAAGCACAAGTAACAGATAATTATGACAAGAATATAGAAGTAACAGTAGATACAAGCAAACTTAATATGAATAAATTAGGATTATATGATGTTATTTATAACGCAGTAGATTCTAGTGGAAATGCAGCAGAACCAGTAACTGTTAAAGTACAAATTATCGATACAACTGCACCAACTATTGAATTTGCAAATCCAGCAGATGCAACTCAAGTGTATGTAAGAGGTGGAAAATACAAAGTACCACAATTTATTACAACAGACAATGCAGGAAATGAAGACGTAACAATTGTAAAAAGTGGTATAGTAGATTCTAGTACACCAGGAAAATACACTGTAGAATATTATGCAGTAGATAAGACCGGAAATAAATCAGAAAAACTAGTAGTTAATGTAACAGTACAAAATTACCCACCAATTATTAGTTATGTAAGAAACGATGCAATCAACCCAATTGTTGAAGGAGAAGAATATGCATATAGCTTAACAGTACATTTTGAAGGAACAGGAACTTTAACAACAGCAGAAGGAACAAGAACAATTACATCAGGAGAGACATTATCAGATGGTGAATATAGTTTAACAGCTACATTACCAGATGGAGCAAGTTCAACAGTTAACTTTGTAATTAATAGAATGGGACCAAAAGTAAACTTAAGTAATGGTGTATATTTAGAAGCTCAAACTATTATAGTGGAAAGACCAGAAATTATAGTAAGAGCAACATTAAGAGATGCACAAGGAAAACTTATTAGTGATGACATTAATGTTATTAATGGATATACATTAAATGAAAAAGGTGTAAACACATACTCATTAGTTTTAGAAGACAACAAAGGAAGGACAACAATTTTAGACTCAATTATTGTATATATTGCAGAATAATCAAAGAAAAAAACTCTTAATAGGAAAAATCCTATTAGGAGTTTTTCTTGTAATATTAGAAGTAAAAGATTTTCTAATAGTTTCCAATAATAAGAGCAGTTTCACATGACTTTATTGAAAAGAATTGGAATGAATAAGAGCTGTTTCAACATAAAATAGAAATAAATAAAATGCTGAAAAGCCAGAAAAGATAAAGGTGAAAAACTTAAATGTTGCATAATAGGACAAAAAGAAAATGAAAGGTAAAAAATAGGAGAAAAAAAGACAAAAAATTAAAGAAAAAAGGCGGTTTATAATTGACAATCAATGGCAAAAAGTAGTATAATATTTATACGGGTTAAAAGCCAAAAAAACGGAAGATGGCAGACAATACAAAAGATGTAAAATGCCGAGGAAAGGGTGTAATAAATGAAAAAGACTTTAAAAAAATCTTTAATTATTGTAGTAATGATGTTAACCACATTGATGTTATGGACGGGAAAAGCAAATGCAGCAAGTGCAAGAATAAGTGCAACAGGAAGTGTAACAGTAGGACAAAACGTATCAGTAACTGTTAACTTTGGAGAAAAAATGAAAGCAATACAATTTTATTTAAACTATGACCAAAGCAAACTAGATTATGTAGGTGTAAATATAGGTGGATATGGAGCTGGTACTAAATCTTTTATCTATGCTAATTTATATGATCAAGCAGATGTAAGTAGTGTTACCTTCACATTTAAAACAAAGGCAGCAGGTAAAGCAAACTTTAGCGCTTCTGGATTTATATTATCCAATGCAACACAAGATGGTCTTCAAGCTAGTGCAGTAAGTGCAACGACAACAATAAATGAAAAAGTAACACCAAAGCCAGATCCAAAACCAGATCAAAAGCCAAATAACAATACAAACTCTAACACAGATACAAAGCCAAGTACAGATACTAATAAAAAACCAACATTTAGCAGTGTTAATCAAAAAGTATATGCAAAAGAAACAGTATCAATTAGAGATAATTGGAGCACAAGTGGAAAATTATTAGGAACACTTCAAAAAGGTTCTAGTATTACTAGAACAGGAATTGGAAGTAATGGATGGGACAGAGTTACATATAATGGAAGAACTGCATATATCAGTCATACATACTTAACAACAACAAAGCCAAAAGATGATAAAGACGACGATAAGGATAAAGATAAAGACAAAAATAATACAACAAATGAGGTAAGTAATAACACAGCTAATAATGAAGTTGCAAACAACACAAGCAATAACGAAGTGAACAATCAAACAAATGATATAACAAATAGTGAAACAAATGAAGCAACCAATACTCAAGCACCAGGCAATACAGAAAAAGATAAGAAAAAAGGATTTAGTGTAAATACAATAGAAATTATTATCATATCTGTTATTGTACTTGCTATTATCGTTATTATAATCAATGAAATTTTAGCTAAAAAAAGAGAGGAAAAAAGAAGAGAAGCTAGAAAGAAAGACGAAAAAAGAGTAAAGGGTAGCAGGAGGTAAAAATATGAAGAGAAGTAATAAAATACTTTTAATAACAGGGTTAGCAACAGTGACAATAGGAACAGCGGGAGTGCTTCATACTAATTATATGCAACAATTAGAGGAGAAAAACAAGACTATCAAAGCATATAATCAATCTGCTAATATGCTAGATAATGTATTTACTCAAGAGAATATAAAATATTTACCATTTATTTTAGAACGTGCTACAGAAGAAGATAATATTACTCCTAAAACAATAAAGAAGGATGATGTAGTTGCAGCTTTTAGTCAAAAGGGATTAACAATAAAAAATATATCAACAGGAGAAAAAATTGTTACAGGAACCAAGATAACAGTACAAGAAAATTCAGATGTATATAATGTTGTAATATATGGAGATATAAACTCTGATGGACAGGTTAATGTACTAGATATACAAAAGATTATTAGACATGTTATATATATGGGTGATCATGAACTTAAAGGAGCTAATAAGATAGCAGCAAATCTACAAAATAGTGATGAAACTATAAATGTATTAGATGCTCAAAGAATTATCAAATTCTGTATAGATCCAGTAAAGAATAAAATACTTTTAAATGAACCATTATCAGATAAAGAGGCAGATAAGACAGCACCAGTTATTACATTAAAAGGACAAGCTGAAATAACTCTAGAACAAGGAGAGACATATGCAGACGAGGGAGCAACAGCAATTGATAATTATGATGGAGATGTCACAGCTGAAGTTAGTATTAAAATAACATTTGTAGCAGAGGGAAGTACATCAGCAGAAGTAGTTTCAAAAGTTGATACAAGTAGAGTAGGAACTTATACTATTACTTATACAGTATCTGATAGTAATGGAAACACAGCAAGTAAAGAAAGAAAGGTTATTGTAAAAGCACCAGAAATACCACCAGCAGCAATAGATAGAATAGAAGTAACTACACAGCCAAATAAAACAATTTATGAATATGGAGAAGCTACAAAATTAGATTTAACAGGTGCAAGCATTACAATTTATATGGACGATGGAAGTAGTACAACAAAGAGTATTACAGAAAGTATGTTATCTACACATGATTTAACAACAGCTGGTGAAAAAGAGATAACAGTAACATATCAAGGTAAAGTGGCAGCTACTCCTATCAAGATAACAGTCTTAAAAGCAATTAGTGAACTTGTTATAACAAATACTGGAATGGACAATGTACAAGAAGTAACAGATGGCTACCAAACAAACTCTAAAGAAGACTTTGTATTAGGTACAATCCAAGCAAAACAACAAGATGGCGGAAGTACATTAAAACAAAATCAATTGAAATTTGAACCAGTAAGCAATGTAACAATTAACTTTGAAGATGATGGAAATGGAAACATTTTAATCAAAGGAAAAGCAGAAGAGGCAGGAAATTATACTCTTAAAGTATACATTCAATACGGAACTGAGAAAGTAGAAAAAGTAATGCAATTGACTGTTAAGAAGAGTGATGTAGTGGGACAAGTTAAAGTTATCCCAACAGAAGCAAATGAAGTAATCAAGGTAGGAAAAGTAGCTAAGAGAAAATTAACAGTTATTAATGTAAATGGAGAAGAAATTGAAGTAACAAGTGGTAATATTGTAATAAATGAAAAAAACGGAATTACAATTACAAAATTAGATAAAGCAGGAAATATTATCGGACAAAACGATATAGATGCAATAGTAGATAGTTTACAAATTGCAACAACATTAGAGACAGAACAAACTGTTACAATGGATATGACTGTTAATGGAAAAGTAGCAGACTTTACATTTAATATACAAGCAAAATCAGTATTAAGTAGTTTTGAAATACAAGAAGATGTATTAAATGTATATGCAGTTTTACCAGATAATGAAACAAATGTAATACCAGGAACTACTGCTGAAACAGCAGGAAATATTTATACATTAATTAAACCAGTATTTAAAGATCAATATGGAAATGTAATGGATGTAACTGCAAATGACATTTTTGCATCCGCAAATGCAGATGAAGTTAATATAGAAACTCAAAGTGGAAAAGTAGGAATTTTATTACCTAAAGTAAATGTAAAATACCCATTAATTCCAGTAGAAGTACCAGATTTATGTATAGATACTAGATATTATAATGGTGACAAACTTACAACTGGTGGAGATGAGATAAACCAAATTGGTTTCAGTATTATATTAAATGATAGTAATAAGACTGTAAATTTAGCAAAATTAGCAGAAGCAAAAATAATTATTAAATGTGGAAGCATGGAAAAAGAATTACCAATAGAAGTGCATTATAAAAAATTAACGAATTTAAGTATCAATACTTCAACTATTACACTTCAACAAGATGATGAAGGAAACTATTCAACAAAGATAAATGAAGAATTTACTTTAGGAGTAGTTACAGTAGGTGCAGGTGAAACACCAGTAACAGTAGATATGCTTACAACAGAAGTAATAGGAGATAAAAGTGGAATTACAATTTCATATGTAGCCAATGAAAATGGAGATATTATCGTAAAAGGTAGAGTAACCAAAGAAGGAGTTTACCAAATTAAGCCAAAAGTTGGAGATGTAGTAGGAAATGGAATTGATATTAGAGGAGTTAGTACACCAATTATTAGTAGTATTGAAATGGAAGACTTTGAACTTCAAATAGGAGAAGGAGCAGCAAAGAAAGAACTAATAGTAAAGAGTGATATTAACCCAACTTTACAACCTATTAAAACAAGAGATATTACTTTTAGTCAAAAGGATGCAACAACAGATCAACCAGCAGAATACTTAGATATTATTTTAAGAAATGCGGCAGGACAATCAACTAATGCAACAGATAGACCAGATGAAATTGTAAAGAGTATTGATATAAAAGTAAAAGATAATGTTTTAGTAGCAAAGGAAGCAAAATTAATTATTACTTTATTTGCAGGAGAAGAAAATGAATATCATAAAGAAGTTATTATCTCTATTAAACAACCAATACCAAAAGGAATAGAAATAGGAGATACAATTACTTTATATGATACTCATATTGAAGGAACAACTGTACAAGGTACAGATGGATTAGTTTATACTTTATTACCAGTTAAGTTATTTGCAGATGCAAATAATACTAGAAGAATTTCTGCAAGCAGCAACTTATTTGCAATAATAGAAGCTGAAAAGGAAAACAAAGTGTATATACAAAGACCATCTATAGCTAAATATATTATAGCAGGTGACCAACAGATACCAGCGGGTAATCAACCAGTATTAGAAGTAAAATACTTTGATGATCGAAAGGAAGAGACTTCTAAAGATATTGCATATGTAGGAATGGCAATGCAAGCTATTACACCATCACTTGGCTATAATAAATCAGACTTAAATGGTAAAACTATCAAATTCATTTGTGGAGATGCAACAGAAAGTGCACCAACAGCAGAAATTACAATTAACTACACAGGAAATAACTAAAAATAAAACAGTATAATCAAAAGATTTAAGTGAAAGTAGACTATTATAAACTTAATCAAAAAGTGCCTAACTTTTTGGATTTAGTTTAAAGGTCTACTTTCATTTTTGATGTTCTAGAAAATAATTATTGTAATTGTTATAATTCATTAAATCTATATTTTTTAAGGAAAAGTAATATTACTTTGGTAAGAGAAGTTATACAAATTAGTCAGTAACACTACAAAATTTCTTTGAAACATTGACTTTGAAAAATAGAAGTTATAAAATAACAGAGTAATCCATATATTGGTATCACAAGCATTTGACTAAAATAGAAGTGATATAGATAAAAGATAGGAGTAAAAACATGGTTATATTATTAGACGCAATGGGAGGGGACAATGCACCAGATGCTACTATAAAAGGTGCAGTCAAAGCAATTAGCCAAATAGAAGCAGAAGTTATATTAATTGGAAATGAAGAACTCATTAATCAAAAAGTAAAAGAATTGTATGGAAAAAATACAATTTCAGAAATATCAACAAGACTAAAAATACATCATACAACTGAAACAATCGAAATGGAAGACACCCCGACACAGGCAATTAAACATAAAAAAGATTCTTCAATGGTTGTAGGATTCAATATGTTAAAAGAGGGGCAAGGAGATGTATTTATCTCTGCTGGAAACTCAGGAGCACTACTTACAGGAGCAACACTATTAGTTGGAAGAATAAAGGGAGTAGATAGACCCGCATTAGCAGGTATTCTTCCAGCATATAAAAGTAGATTAGTATTAATGGATTGTGGAGCAAATACTAATTGCAAGCCAATTAATTTATTACAATTTGCACAGATGGCAAGTATTTATCTTCAAACTACTTTAGGAATACAAAGTCCAAGAGTAGGACTTTTAAATATTGGAACAGAAGAAACTAAGGGAAACGAACTAACAAAAGAATCTTATCAATTATTAAAAGCAAAGAGTAAAGAATTAGGTGTGAATTTTATTGGCAATGTAGAAGGTAGAGAAGCTTTTTTAGGAGGAGTAGACATTGTCGTAACAGACGGGTTTACAGGAAATATCTTTCTAAAAGCAGTAGAAGGTTTAGGGAAGTTTGTTAAAAGAACTTTGTCAGAGAGTTTAAAGAAAAACTTACTTTCTAAAATAGCTGCTGTCCCAAGTCTTCCAGCAATTAATAGATTTGCTAAAACAGTAGACTACAAGGAATATGGAGGAGCACTATTTTTAGGAGTAAAAAAACCAGTAGTAAAAGCACATGGAAGCAGTGACAAAAAGCTATTTGAATTTACCATTAAACAGGCAGAACAATTTGTAAAAAATAGAGCAGTTGAAAAACTGACCGAAGAGTTTAGTAAACAAAAAGAACCAAAAGTAGAAGAAACAGAAACAAAAAACTCTTAGAGCCATATGCGTTATAGAAATATCAAAAAATATTTTATAGAAAGTTCTTGACAATTCAAAGAAGTTGTATTATTGTAAAAGAAACAAAGTAAGGAAAATAAAAGGAGGTGAACTTGAGAGATGAGTTCAGAAGAAGTTTTCGAAAAGGTAAAAGGAATCATTGTAGAACAATTAGGTGTTACTGATACCGCTGTTACAATGGAAGCATCTTTTATTGATGATTTAGGAGCAGATTCTTTAGACATTGTTGAATTAATTATGGCATTAGAAGAGGAATTCGATATGGAAATTCCAGATGCTGATGCAGAAAAAGTAGTTACAGTTGGCGATGTTGTAGATTATATAAAAGACCATGTAGCTTAAATACAAACAAAATGAAAGATAGCTAAAATTCTGATAATGAATGTTCATTATCAGTTTTTTCATATAATAAAGAGCGACTATGATTGTTAGGTTGATTTTTTTAGGTAAGTATAGTAAAATAAGAGTGTTTTAAGGGAAAGGAGGAATTATGAACACACAAGAATTAGAACAAAGTATAGGATATACTTTTCAAGATAAAGAATTATTGAGAAGGGCATTTACTCATACATCTTACGCTTATGAACATCATACAGAAAGTAATGAAAAATTGGAGTTTTTAGGAGATAGTATTTTAGAGTTTTTATCTAGTAAGTATATTTATAGCCATTATCCAAAGTTAAAAGAAGGAGAAATGACTAAAGTGAGGGCAGAAGTAGTCTGCGAAGATAGCCTTTATGAAGTGGCACAAAAACACCATTTTAGTGATTTCTTATATCTCGGAAAAAGTGAAGCAGTAAGTCATGGGAGAAATAAGCCAGCAATTCTAGCTGATAGTGTAGAAGCTCTGATTGCAGCAATGTATTTTGATGGAGGATTAGAAGAGGCAGAGAAATTTATCATTTCAAATTTAAAAGATGCTATAGAAAAGTGTAGTAAAAATGTAGGAATGAAAGATCATAAAACTGTATTACAGGAAAGATTGCAAGAAAATGGAAATGTTCATATTAGTTATGAAGTTCTTCAAACAATTGGACCAGACCATGATAAAACTTTTGTAGTTGCAGTTTCTTGCGATGGAAAGAAGTTAGCAGAAGGAAAGCGGAAAAACGAAAAAACAAGCAGAAATGCAAGCTGCGGAAAAGGCTTTAATGTCTATTACCAAACATGAATAAAGTAGTATGCTTAGAAGAAAATAGAAAGGAGAAAACTGTGAAGAAGGAATATATTATACCAATTTTCGTACCACATTTAGGTTGCCCTCATCAATGCACATTTTGTGACCAAACAAAAATTAGTGGGCAACAAAAACAAGTAACAGCAAATGATGTAAGAGAGACAATTCAATATTATTTGAAAAACTTTAGAGATGACTCAAAATATGTAGAAGTAGCCTTCTTTGGAGGAAGTTTTACAGCTATTGATGAAAAAATACAAAATGAATTATTAGAAGCGGCCAATCAATATATTGCACAGGGAAAAGTAAATAGTATTCGTATTTCTACAAGACCAGACTATATTAACAAAGATATTTTAAAAAGATTGAAGAAATATAAAGTAAAAACGATTGAATTAGGAGTACAGTCTACCAATGACTATATTTTAGCAAAGTGTCAAAGAGGGCATACCTTTGAAGATGTAAAAAAAGCATCTAAACTGATTAGATGGAATGGCTTTATTCTAGGACATCAAATGATGGTAGGACTTCCAGAAAGTACGAAATTAGATGAAATGAATACTGCTAAAGAGCTTATCAAACTAAAGCCTAAAATTGTTCGTATTTATCCAGTTTTAGTAATTAGAGGAACTAAATTAGAAGAAGAATACAAATCAGGAGAATATACACCACTTACTGTTGAACAAGCAGTAGAACACTCTAAAGAGGTCATGCAACTGTTTAATCAAAAGAAAATTCAAGTTATTAGATTAGGTTTGCAAAATACAGAGGAAATAGCAGACCCTAATACAGATTCTAGTCAAGTAGTTGCTGGTCCATATCATCCAGCTTTTAGACAATTAGTAGAAGATAGTATGTGGTATGAAGAGATAGTAAATCAGATTAAAAAATTTAATGTAAAGGTAAAACAAGTAAAAATAAAAGCTAATCCTGAAAATGTGAATAATATTATAGGACACAAAAAGGAAAATATTTTAAAATTAAAAGAAATTTATGAAGTAGATGTTACTGTTGAACCTGATGAACAAATCAAAAAAGGAAAGTTTAAAATTGAAATTGAAAAAACATTTGAAGGCTTTTTAGAAGAATGAATAAAACTACTTATTATTACAAATACTTGTAATAATAAGTAGTTTTTATTTTTTTTAAGAACAAGTTTTAGGTAACGGAGTGGAACTAATGGATTATGTAAAAGGAAAAAGAGTATTGAATTTCAAAAAATATTTAGTAGATTTATTTTATTTAGTATTAGGATGTTTTATTATGGCAATGGGGACATCTCTGTTTTTACTTCCTAATCAATTGTCTTCAGGAGGTTTTTCAGGCGTTGCCACAATTATTTATTATTTATTTCAGTTCCCTTTAGGAACAGTTATGTTAGTTTTAAATATTCCTTTTTTTATATGGGCTTTATTTAAAGTGGGAAAAGAATTACTAATTAAGTCAATTATGGGAACTGTAATTCTTGCTACTTTTATAGACTTATTGGATCAAGTACCACAACTAACAAATGATAGATTTTTATCTTGTATTTATGGTGGCGTATGTATCGGAATTGGTATGGCACTAGTATTAAAATCGGGTTCTTCAACAGGAGGGACAGATTTAATTACTTATATAGCAAGAACTTATAAGCCATATATCGGAACCAGTAGAGTTATTGTTATTATTGATATTATCATTGTAACCTTAAATGTCTTTTTCTTTAAAAAGATAGAAATAGGGCTTTATTCTGCTATCAGTATTTATATCATGGGGAAGATGATAGATATTGTTTTTGAAGGTGTTAATTTTACGAAAATGATGTTTATTATTTCACCTAAATACAAAGAAATTGCAAAAGAAGTAGGAGATAATTTAGGTAGAGGAAGTACAGGGATTTATGCAAAGGGAATGTATACAAGAGAAAAGCGTATGATGTTAATGTGTGTAGGGACAAGAAATGAGATAGCAAAGATTAAGCAGATTGCAACTAGAATGGACCAAAAGGCTTTCATTATTATTATGAATGCAAGAGAAGCATGGGGCAAGGGGTTTAAGAAGGTATAAAAAGGTAAATAAATTTTTGTGAGTTCATTGCAACTCTAAGCTCAATTTGATACAATAAATAGTATGAAAGAGCAAATTTATCAAATACCAAAAATGAATACATTTTGCTTACAACATATTTTTGAATGTGGGCAATGTTTTAGATGGAATAAAGAAAAGGACGGCAGTTATACTGGGGTCTTTCAAAGTAATGTTTTAAATGTAAAAGAAGAGAAAAATATGATTACCTTTCAAGGAATTTGCAAGCAAGATATTGAAAAGGTAGTAATAGAATATTTTGACTTACAAAGAGATTATGAAGAGATACAAAAAATCTTAAATAAGGTGGACGAACCATTAAAACAAAGTATTTCTTATGGGAAAGGAATTAGATTATTAAATCAGGAGTTATGGGAAACTATTATATCTTTTATCATTTCTGCTAATAACAATATTCCAAGAATTAAGGGAATTATTGAAAGAATTTCTAAACAATATGGTAATAAGATCGAATGGAGAGAAAAGGAATACTATACATTTCCTAGTATAGAGCAATTAGCAAAAGCCAATATAGGGGAATTAAGAGCATTAGGACTAGGTTTTAGAGATAAATATATATATGAGACAACACAAATGATTTTAAAACAAGAAGTAGATATAGAAAAATTACAATTAGAACAAGAAACACAAAAAGTAAAGGAGACACTATTAAGATTATCAGGAGTAGGACCAAAAGTAGCAGATTGCATTATGCTATTTTCTACACTGAAAAGACTAGATGTTTTCCCAATAGATGTATGGGTAAGAAGAGTAATGAATGACTTATATATTCATCATCCACAAGAGGAAAAAGTCAATAAAAAAGAAATCGAGAAATTAGCAAAACAAAAATATGGTGAATTAGCAGGAATAGCACAGCAATACCTATTTTATTGGAAAAGAGACGCTTAAAAAAGTAAGAGGAGGAAAAAAGATGAGCTTACGAATTGTATATGGAACAGCAGGAACAGGGAAAAGTACATATTTGTTTCAAGAGATACAACAAAACTTAAAGCAAAAAAAGCAAGCAAATATCAAAGTGATTACACCTGAACAATTTTCCTTCACATTAGAGAAAAAATTATTAGATTTTGCACCAGCTAGTAGTGTGTTATCAGCAGAAGTAATAACCTTCAATCGTATGGCTTATCGTATCCTAGAAGAAGTTGGAGGAAAAACAAAAAAACATTTAACCAAAAGTGGACGAGTGATGTTATTAGATGAAATCTTACTTTCTCAAAAAAATGATTTTACCTTTTTAGGCAAGACGGATGAAAATATAGAGATGATAGGAACACAGATTACAGAATTAAAAAAACATCAAGTTTCTGTTGAGACTTTAAAAGAAATAACAAAAAGTACACAAGATGTTTATTTACAAAAGAAATTGCAAGATATCTATAAAATTTATGAGGCATATGCAACAAGGATTCAAGACCAATACATAGATGAAAATGATAATTTAACTATTTTAGCAGAACTACTAGAACAGTCTACACAGTTTCAAAACTGTGATATATACTTAGACGAATTTGTAGGCTTTACGACGCAAGAGTACCATATTTTGCGTAAGTTAATGAAGATTTCAAAGTCAATAACTATTACAATTTGTGCAGATAATTTAGAAGAGAATACAAATCCAGACCATGATATTTTTTATAGCAATAAACAAACAGCGTCTAGGTTAATTAAAATGGCAGAAGATGAAGACATTATAATAGAAGAACCAATCAACTTAAATAGTATAATAGGGGATGCAAAAGAGCAACAAAGAGTAGTTCAGCGGACAAAGATTTAAAACACCAGAGTTGCAGCATCTAGCACAAAATATAGGAGAGGCGTTTTATCAAAAATATGAATCAGAGTTACAAAATTTATCTGCATTTTTAGCCAATAATCCGTATTCCGAAATAGAGCATATTGCAATAGAAATTACAAAACTAGTAAAAGAAAAAAGCTATCGTTATGAAGATATTGCAGTTATTACAAAAGACATAGCAACATATGGGAGCTTATGCAAAGCAATTTTCAGGAGTTATCATATTCCCGTATTTATGGATGAAGAAAAAGATTTAAGTGAAAATATACTCATTAAGTGGATTTTATCTTTATTAGACATCTTTGTTAGAAACTGGTCATATGAAGCGGTATTAGGATATATCAAAACAGGCTTTACAAATTTAGAACAACAAGAAATATCTTTGCTTGAAAATTATAGCTTAAAATTAGGATTAAAAGGCAATAAATGGTATACAAAAGAGTGGAAGTTCTATGATGAAACAGAAGAAGAACAACAAATCATTTTATATGCGAAAGAACAAATCATAACTCCTTTACTCAAATTAAAAGAGCAATTAAAAGGCTTAAAAACAGTCAGGCAAATTACACAAAGTTTATACCAATTTATGATAGAAAATCATATCCCAGAGATATTGGAAAAAAAGATTGCACATTTGCAAGAAATAAATGAACTAGAAAGAATGAATGAATATATTACTAGTTGGAAGATTGTAACAGAGGTATTAGAAGAAATTATACATATTTTAGGAGAAGAAGAAATTACATTTGAAAGATATAGCAAAATCTTAAAAAAGGGATTTGAAACAAGTCATTTAGGAGCAATACCAGGAACTGCAGATCAAGTGATAAT
The DNA here is from genome assembly GCA_022797215.1 of Clostridia bacterium. GTDB lineage: Bacteria > Bacillota > Clostridia > TANB77 > CAG-508 > CAG-273. The sequence goes on along the minus strand of JAAWKD010000012.1, from coordinate 40,207 downwards.
AGGGGATACAGACCGATCAAGGTCACACAAAGTAAGAGCAGTATTTATCATAGGGTTAAATGATGGGAGTTTTCCAGGAAATCATAAAGAAGAAGGATTTTTAGATGATAAAGATAGACAGGTTCTAAAAGAAAAAGGAATAGAACTCGCAAAAGGTACTATAGGACAGCTGTATGATGATCATTTTAATATTTACAAAGCTTTTACAACTGCAGAAGAAAGGTTATATTTATCTTATGTATCCTCTGATAGTGAAGGAAAGTCTTTAAGACCTTCTATTATGCTAAACAAGATAAAGAGGATGTTTCCAAGGCTACAAGAAGAAAGTGATGTTGTGGAAAGGAAAAGTGAAGTACTGTTAGCTAGCACTACTTTTGATGAGTTATTAATCAATTTGAGAAAATTCCAAGAAGGGGAAGAAATAGATAAGGTTTGGTTTCAATTATATAGATATTATCAAACCTATGAACCAGAAAAGTTAGCAAGTAGTTTAAAAGCTTTACAATACAAAAATAGACCAGAAAAATTACAAAAAACAAACCTAGAAAAGTTATATAGTAACACATTAAAAACCAGTGTTTCTAGGCTAGAACAATATGAAGCATGTGCCTTTTCCTATTATTTGAAATATGGACTAAAACTACAAGAACAAAATATATTCCAAGTAGGAACTATTGATACAGGAAATTTTATGCATGAAGTAATTGACAGTTTCTTTGAGTATTTAGAAGAAAAAGAATTGTCTGTAAAACAACTAACAGAGGAACAGGTAGCACAAATTACAGAAGAAATTGTACAAGAGAAATTAGCTTTAAAAAAATATGATATTTTCCAAAGTATCCCAAAATACAGAGTATTAGCACAAAGGTTAAAAAAAGTAGTGCTTAGGTCTATGGAGTATATTGTAAATAGCTTAAAGTATAGCGAATTTGAAGTATTTGGACACGAAATGGAGTTTAAGCAGGGGAAAGATTATGATCCAATTATTTTAGACTTACAAGACGGAAAGAAAGTAGAGATTACAGGGAAAATTGATAGGGTGGATATTGCTAAAACGCCAGAGGGGAACTATATTCGTATTATTGATTATAAATCTTCTATTAAAAATATTGACTTAAATGAAGTATTAGCAGGTTTACAATTACAATTACTAACATACTTAGATGCAACTTGCAAAAAAGAAGAGGTATTACCAGCAGGTGTATTCTATTTTCCATTAATTGATCCTATTTTAAATAGTGATAAAAGTTTAGCAGAAGAGCAGATAAAAGAAGAATTACAAAAACAATTTAAAATGAAAGGATTAATTTTAGCAGATGTGAATGTAGTCAAAAAAATGGATACAAACTTAGTGGCAGGTAATTCTAATATTGTTCCAGCATATATCAATAAAGAGGGAGAAGTAAGTGACAAGGCAAGTACTTTAAATAGGAAGCAATTTGAGAATTTGCAAAACTATATGGAAAAGATTTTAAAACAAATATCAACAGAAATATTAGAAGGCAATATTAAAATAGAACCATATTATCAGGTACAAAATAAAAAGACACCTTGTGAGTATTGCATTTATAAATCTATTTGCCAATTTAATCAAGTAACAAAAAATGATTATCGATATATTTCTAATAATAGTAAGGAGTATGTGCTAGAGCAGATGAAAAAGTAATTGCAACTTGACATAAAAAATGCTATAATAGAAACATATCTATTATAGGAGGGATACTACTGATGTTATCAACCTTAGTGCAATTTTGTACACAATGGATTGGAACAGACCCTCAATGGCCCATTCTCATTACTGTTTTACTTGTGATATTAGTCCTAGTAGGACCGAGAAAATGTATGACAATAAAAAAGACAGGGAAAAATAAGTGGACCATATTTTATAGATAGAATATAAATACTAAGGAAAAAAAGCGACCGAAAGGTCGCTTTCGACATGTGATAACTAGTGGAAAATTTTGGATAAGTCTTGATTTTGTAAATAAAGTAGGTTATAATGAATATAATAATAAAGGTACATGAATTTTGTACCTTGTCCAAGTCAAATGTGAGCCGCAACCCTATTTTGCGGGGTATAAGTGCATAGGTGAACAAATGTTACTCGCAACCCTACTTGCGACAAATAAATGGGTAGGTGGACAAATGTTAATAATAGTAAAATATGGGGGCTATTTATAAAATAGGTCCCATATTTTCGTAAAGGAGAGTAAAGAGTATGTTAATAGAAGAAGGTAAGTTTTATTTTATTAAAGATGAATTTTTTGATTTATTTAAAGAGTATAAGTTGATGCAGAATAAAGAAGCAGGAAATAAAAGACCATGTTATTTTTGTTTTAATGATCCAAAAAACAAGAAGATAATATGGTTTGTACCAATATCCAGTAAGGTAGAAAAATATAAAACAATATATGAGAATAAGAAGAAAACTAAAAAGAAAGTGTACAATTTTGTTTTTGGAAAAGTACTAGGAAAGGAAAAGGTGTTTTTAATACAAAATATTTTTCCAACAACTAAAGAATACATAGAAAGTAAATATCAAAATAAAGAGCAAGATGTAGAAATTACGGAAGTATTAAAAAATGACATAATAGAGACTTCTATAAATATTATAAAATTAACTGAGAAAGGTATTCATATTCCGTTTTATAATATAATTGAGATGAAAAGTATATTACTAAAATAATGAAAGATAAAGCTAAAGGAGGAAATGACTCTCTGGTCGCTTTCGACATTTTTTAGATGTTGTTAATTTGTTTTTATACTTGACGAATTGCCTATAAATTATATAAAATAAGAAGGAAAATATAAGGCGAAAGTGAGAAATATATGCAAGAAATTTTAAATAGCAATATAGTGTATCAAAACAAAAATGGGATAGAGTATATTCAATTTAAAAAGTTACTAGAATATCCAGAAGTAACACATTGCTATACTTTACGAAGCGGAGATATGCTCAATTTTCCACCAGTTTATAAAGATGAAAAAATGCTAAAACAAAGCTATCAAAGAATTTGTGAGTGTTTGGGTTTAGATGCTCATAAGGTAATGAAACCACATCAAACGCATACAGACAATATAGAAGTTGTAAATGAAGTAAAGCTATTAGAAGATGTGGATGGAATGATTACAAAGCAAAAAGAGTTAGTTTTGCTTACTACTTCAGCAGATTGTACTTCACTATTATTTTATGACCAAACAAAAAAGGCAATAGGGGCTGTTCATTCAGGATGGAGAGGAACTTTGCAAGCAATAGGAAAAAAAGCTGTAGAGAAAATGATAAAAGAATATGATAGCAGACCAGAAGATATTATTTGCTGTATATGTCCTTGTATCAAACAATGTTGCTTTGAAGTGGAAGAGGAAGTAAAAGAATTATTTGCAAAAGAATATGCCAACTTAAAGAATATAGATAAGATAATTCAAAAAGGAGAAACTATAGAGGGAAAGCAAAAATACTATATTGATACTACTGAAATTAACAAGCAACTATTAAAGCAAGTAGGACTAAAGGAAGAAAACATCATAGATAGTGGAATATGCACTATGTGCCATCCAAAGCAGTTTCATTCCTACCGTGTAGATAAGGAACATTCAGGGAGAAATGCAGCAATTATTAGTGTCAGTTAGGGGACACATGTCAGTTTGGGGACGTTAGTTTGTATGACATTTTGGGAAAAAAATGGAAAAATGTCGTACTTGGGGACAGATGTCGCACAAACTAATGTTTACAATTTCGCTATGCTCAATTGCATAAGTTATCTGTAACTCATTTCATTCGAACAGCTAACTTAACGTCCAAAAGTGCGACAAAAAGGAGAAAATATATGATACCAAATAAATTAAAAAAAGGAGATACAATTGGATTAATTGCACCATCTAGCCCAGTAGAGAAAGATGACCTAGAAGTAATCAACAATTCCATTTTATTAATGGAAAGTGCAGGATTTAAAGTGAAATTTGCTAAAAATGCATTGGCGAATACATTAGGGTATGGAGCAACTGCTAAAGAGAAGGCAGAAGATATCAATGAGATGTTTGAGGATGAAGAAGTAAAAGCTATTTTCTGCATTTCTGGGGGATTTAATTCAAATAGTACATTTGACTATTTAGATTATGATAGAATAAAGCTTCATCCTAAAATTATTTGTGGATTTAGTGATTCTACATCGCTTTTAAATGCTATTTATAGAATGACTGGCTTAGTAACATTTCATGGCCCTACTTTTAAAGCATTAACATCTTGGCAAACTTCTTATGGGTATGAAGAGGTTATGAAACGATTTGTAGAAGGTGGCCTATTACTAGGAAAAATGGAAGATGAATATACAACCATTCAAGAAGGAGAGGCAAAAGGAATACTAGTAGGTGGAAACCTAAGTTTAGTAAATGAGATGGCAGTAGGGGCATATAGTATTGATTTTACTGATAAGATTTTGTTTTTGGAAGAACTATTTTTAGAAACACCACCAGAATTAGTTAGCAATTATTTATATCATATGAAGCAAAATGGAGTATTTGATAAGATTAAGGGATTGTGGCTTGGAAATTATGATGGAAGTATTAGCTTAGAAAGAATTTTGTTAGATACTTTAGAAGGAGAATATAAATTCCCAATTATTAAGTCTAATAATTTTGGACATATTGATAAAAAAGTAGTTATTCCAATTGGTACAATGGCAAAAATAGATACTAATCAAAAGATAAAAATAGAATTAGTAGAAAATTGTGTAAAATAAAAGCCTCCCATTGGGAGGCATGGCATTAATGGAAACGGCTAAATGCAAAAGACATGAGGTTTTCCATCCAAGACATGAGTAGATCAATCAGCTGATAAAAAGTAGGAAGCTTGGTGCGCAGCTCGGGGACAAAGTAGGCAAGGCAGAAAAAGAGGATAGCGCCAGTGCAACATTTCCCGAGGAAGTGGCAGATTCTCCAGAACTTCATGAAGAATCGAGAGCCAGACTGCTGCAGGTCAGAGTGAATAATGTTCATGCTAAAGTCTCCTTTAACTAAAAAGATAATACATATATTATATCATAATTTACATAAAATATCAAATGAGAGAACATAGGATAAACTGAAGGAAGAGAATTTGAAGAAAAAGAAGGAATAGAATATGTACGAAAATTGGAGTGAATTAGAAAGTGGAATTCAAAATTGTCAAAAGTGTAAATTGTGTCAAAGAAGGCAACATATTGTTCTTGGAGAAGGCAATAAAGAAGCAAAATTGATGTTCATAGGTGAAGGACCAGGAGCAGATGAAGATGCACAAGGACTTCCTTTTGTGGGAAAGGCAGGAAAACTTATGAACAAAGCTTTTCAAGGGATAGGAATTGATAGAAGTACAGTATATATTACAAATATTGTAAAGTGTAGGCCTCCTGCTAACCGAGTTCCAGAGGAAGAAGAAGCGGTAGCATGCTTGGATTATTTGAGAAGTCAAGTAATGTTAGTAAAGCCACAGTTAATTGTTCTTTTAGGGAGTACAGCCTTAAAAAATATCTTAGGAAAAGAGTATGGTATTACTGCTTGTAGAGGAAATTGGATTGAACAAAAGGGAATATGGTATATGCCAACATGGCATCCAGCGGCATTACTAAGAGATGAAAATAAAAAGGTTGAATTTTGGAAAGATTTGAAAGAAGTTACAAAAAAGTTTCAAGAATTAAATTAGGAAAAAGGGTGTAAGAGATGAATGAAGAAATAAAAGAAAAAGCAGAATATTGTTTAAATTGTCAAAATCCACAATGTAGAATAGGTTGTCCATTAGGAAACCATATTCCAGATTTTATAGCTCAAGTAAAACAGGGGGATTATCAAAAAGCGTATGAAATCCTATGCCAAACCACAGTATTACCAGCAATTTGTGGCAGAATTTGTCCACACCAAAAACAATGTCAAGGCAAATGCATTAGAGGTATTAAAGGAGAGCCTGTTTCGATTGGAGAGATAGAAAAAACAGTAGGTGATTGGGCATTAGAGAAAGGAGACAGTTTACTAAACTGTTACTTAAACCAAGGAATGCCAAAAGAAACAAATGGAAAGAAGATTGCGGTTATAGGGGGAGGACCTTCAGGGCTAACAGCAAGTAGTTTTCTTAGAAAAGCAGGATATCAAGTGACTATTTATGAAAAGCAAAAAGACTTAGGCGGAATTCTAAAAAGAGGTATTCCAGAGTTTAGGCTAAGCAAAGATATTGTAGAAAAGGTAATTACACAAATCTTATCTTTAGGAATTCATGTGGAATATGAAAAAGAGTTAGGAAAAAATTTAACTATAGCAGAACTAGAAAAAGAATATGATGCTATCTTTTTAAGTATAGGAGCTAATATTCCAAGAAAAATGATGATAGAAGGAGAAGAATTAGAAGGAGTATTTGGAGGAAATGCTTTATTAGAATTGGGAAACCATCCAGATTACCATGGAAAGAAAGTAGCTATCATTGGTGGAGGGAACGTTGCTATGGATTGTGCTAGAACCATTAAATGTTTGGGAGCAGAGCAAGTGGTAGTGGTTTATAGAAGGTCAGAAGAGGAAATGCCAGCAGAAGTAAAAGAGATAGAAGATGCGAAACAAGAAGGAGTTGAATTCCTATTTTTAACTAACATTACCAAAGTATTAGGAAATGAACAAGTGGAACAAATTGAATGTGTTAAAACGATGCTAGTAGAAAAAGAGGGCGAAAAAAGGAAAGTACCAGTAGATATTGAAAATAGTAATTACTGTATGCCAATGGATTATGTAGTAATGGCAGTTGGAGGAAAAGCAGATAAAGAGATGTTAAAAGAGCAAGATATAGCAATAGGTACTAGAAAATATGTATCAGTAGATGAAAATGGAAGAACTTCAAACTCAAAGATATTCGCAGGAGGAGACGTAGTAGGACAGACTGCAACTGTGGCTTGGGCAGCAAGAGATGGTAGAGAAGTGGCTAAAAAAATAGTAGAGTATTTAGAACAAACAAATTAACACTGAAAATACTAAATAAAAAGGGAATAGTCATAACAATTTCTAATTGAATATGACTATTCTTTTTGATTTTCAAGATTAATCCTTTCATTGTAGATATATAAATTCTAGGTTATTTTTTACCTTTAAATTAATTCCACTCGGTTTCTTTATTCCAAGAAAATAGATTTCTCAAAGCTTTTAATAAATTAGCAATCTTAGATTCTTTAACAGGAACAAGAGCAACATTGTTCAATATAGCTTCATATCTATCCTCTAAAGCAGCCATTTTATCAATGTAATAATTGTTAAAATGACTATAACCTTCTGTAATGCCGATATAGTTTTTATAATTATATAATTTAGCTCTATAAACTTCAATAGATTCTGTAGTAGTAAGATGGTTAAATTCGTTGTTAAAATAAGTAGTAAAAATGATATTTTGTGTTTCCATAAAGGTTCTTTTTAAGTCTTTTTTATATTTATCAATTTTATTAATAATTCTTTCCGCCTTATTACCTTCGCAATCTTCCTCAATTAACTGATTATTTAATTTAATAATCTTTTCTTCTGTATCTAAAAGAAAATCTAAGTTATCCTGTATTTTGAAAAATGCTTTTTTGCCGCAAACTTCTATTAGATTAACTTTAAATTGATTTGTGCTAAAAAGGGTACTATCAAATAAAACGTCATTTCCAACTAAATAAGCTAATTGTTGTACTAGATTACATAAAAGTGGATAGTAAGAAGGGCTAGTAGTTGGAAGCGAAATATCATAATATTTTACAATATCAGGCTCTTGCCTTAATACTTTTGCAGTCAACAATTGAACTGCACCCTCATTTAAAGCCATACCATAGGTTTTAAATTCTGTAAAATCACAAAGTCCTAAACGAATTAAAGTACCTTTGGCATCTTTAGTTTCTTGAATATAGTGGATAAATTCATGAATAGCAAACTTTTCAAGATCCTCTAAAGGAACCCCTTGTTTAAAGTAGATAGAAGAACTCTTATAGAAGTAATTTGCCTCAGCAAAGCCATCAGGCATACGAACAAGATACATAGGAATACGAGAAAGCTCAATAAATAGCTGACTAGACACAAAATGAGCTCTTGGAAAAGTTTTGCAGATTTTTTCTGCAGCACTTTTAGCAAGAGTATTTACACTTAGAGTATCAAGCCTCCCAACTATTTCAATACCATCTTTTCTTAACTCAGCTTCAATATTCATCCTATTTTTGAGTTTCTCCTTAGTAATTATAATTTTCTTTATTCTATGTAGTATTATACAACATAATACTACATAATTGTATGACAAACTGTTTACAGTTATGTGACATTTGTGTAACAAAAGTAGTAAAAAAACAATACCCTTTGGATAGGGATAAGTTTAATAAATAAACCCGCCTTTTTAGACGGGTACTTCTTATTATTTGACAACAATATTATAAATTTTATTCTTTACATAGATTTCCTTTACAATTGTTTTATCAGCTGTTGCATTTTGGACTTGGGAATTATTATGTACTAGGTCTTTAACATCTGATTCAGGTGCATCTACGGTAATTTGAATAGTTGATTTTAATTTTCCATTGACTTGAATAGGAAGTTCAATAGTATTTTCTACAGTTTTAGCCTCATCATATTGTGGCCAAGGTGTTTGAGAAATATTCTTTTCATTTCCTAGTATTTGATAAAGTTCTTCTGTCATATGAGGTGCAAATGGGTTTAATAATTGTAAGAAAGTATTAAATTCTGCTTTATTAATTTTTTTAGCACGATAAAATTCATTTGTCATACTCATAAAGGTAGAAACTGCTGTATTGAATTTCATTTCTTCAATATCATTAGAAACTTTCTTGATGGATTGATGCATCATTTTTTCAAATTCAGGGGAATAGGCGTTACCATCTATTAACATATCTTGTAGATTCCAAACTCTGTCTAAGAATTTGGAACAACCACGAATGCTTTCCATAGACCATGGTGCAGTTTGATCAAATGGTCCCATAAACATTTCATAAACACGGAAGGTGTCAGCTCCAAATTCATTAACAATATCATCAGGATTGATAACATTACCTTTTGATTTAGACATTTTTTCACCATTTGAGCCTAAAATCATACCGTGTGAAGTACGTTTGGCATATGGCTCTTTAGTCGGAACTACTCCGATATCATATAAGAACTTATGCCAAAAGCGAGAATATAATAAGTGTAGGGTGGTGTGCTCCATACCACCATTATACCAATCAACTGGTCCCCAATATGCTAAAGCATCTTTAGAAGCTAGAGCAGTATTATTATGTGGATCCATATATCTTAAGTAATACCAAGAAGAACCAGCCCACTGAGGCATAGTGTCAGTTTCTCTTGTGGCTGTTCCTCCGCAATGTGGACAAGCAGTCTTTAGCCATTCAGTTTGCTTCGCTAGAGGAGACTCTCCATTTTCACCAGGTTCATAATCTTCAATATCTGGTAAAACAAGTGGCAATTCTTCTTCAGGAAGTGGAACCCAACCACATTTTTCACAATGTACCATTGGAATAGGTTCTCCCCAGTAACGTTGCCTTGAAAATACCCAGTCACGTAATTTGTAATTTACTTTTTTGATTCCAATTCCATTTTCTTCTAAGTAGTCAATTACTTTCTTTTTAGCAGCCTCAACAGATAAACCTGTTAAAAAGTCGGAATTGATTAATTGACCTGTTGTAACATCTGTAAAAGCTTCCTTTTCAATATTACATTCTACAGATTTATCGTTAGCTTCAATTACTTGAACCATAGGCAAATTAAACTTTTTAGCAAACTCCCAGTCACGAGTATCATGAGCAGGAACAGCCATAATAGCGCCTGTACCATAAGTAATTAAAACATAATCAGAAGCCCAAACTGGAATTTCTTTTCCTGTAAGTGGATTAATTGCTTTAATTCCTTTTAACTCTATACCTGTTTTTTCTTTATTTAATTCTGCACGTTCGAAATCAGATTTTAAACTAGCTTGTCTTTGATAGTCTTTCACTTCACTTAAGTTTGTAATTTTTGCTTCTAGTGCTTTAATCATAGGGTGTTCAGGAGCAACTACCATATAAGTAGCACCAAATAAGGTGTCAGGTCTTGTAGTGTAAACAACTAATTCTTTATCAGAATTAGCGATTTTAAATTTTACTTCAGCACCTTCACTTCTACCAATCCAGTTAATTTGTTGTGCTTTGATTTTATCTAAAAAATCTACTTCATCTAAATCATCAATTAATCTTTGTGCATATTCTGTAATTTTAAGCATCCATTGACTTTTTTCTTTTTGAACAACAGGACTTCCACAACGTTCGCAAACACCATTTACAACTTCTTCATTTGCTAAGCCTACTTTACAACCAGTGCAAAAGTTAATTGGCATAGTAGCTTTATAGGCTAAACCATGTTTATATAATTGAATAAAAATCCATTGTGTCCATTTATAATAATTGGGATCAGTGGTGTCTACTTCCCTTGACCAGTCAAAAGAAAAACCTAAAGCCTTTAATTGTTCTCTAAAATGGTTAATATTTTTTTCAGTTGTGATTTTAGGATGTACATGATTTTTAATAGCATAGTTTTCAGCAGGCAAGCCAAAGGCATCAAAACCAATTGGATATAAAACATTATATCCATCCATACGCTTTTTTCTAGCAATAATATCTAAAGCAGTATAACTACGTGGATGGCCAACATGAAGTCCTTGTCCTGATGGGTAAGGGAATTCAATTAATCCATACCACTTTTTTTGATTAGTGTTTTCCTTGGCATAAAAGGTTCCTTCTGTATACCACTTATTTTGCCACTTTTTTTCAATATCCTTAAAGTTATATCCCATTTACTTTCAACTCCTTTTTCTATATCCTAAGAAATTACATGTTTGTATGTAATTCATGTAGAAGATAGAATTTGTATTAGTTCTCACATTATATCGTATTTTTGTGGAAAATGAAAGAGGAAAACTGGAAAAAATACAGTTTTTGTGATACAATAACAGCTAGAGAATAAAAGGAAAAGAGAAGGAAAAGATGATTTCAAGATATTCAAATCAAAAAGAAGAGATAAGAGAAGAAGAAATACAAGAGGCTGCCCAAGAAATAAAAAAAGGAAATTTAGTATTATTTCCAACAGAAACTGTATATGGAATAGGAGCGAATGCTTTAGACGAAAATGCGGTTAAGAAAATCTTTATAGCAAAAGGAAGAGCACAAGATAATCCTTTAATTGTACATGTATCTAATATGCAAATGGTAGAGGATATTGTAGATAATATTGGAATATTAGAAAGAAAATTAATTGAAAAGTTTTGGCCAGGACCTTTAACTATTATCTTCCAAAGAAAAGAAAAAGAATTAATACCTGATGTAGTAACAGCTAATTTAGATACAGTAGGAATTCGTATGCCGAGTAATCTAATTGCACAAAAATTAATTGAGAAAGCGGGGGTACCGATTGCAGCACCTAGCGCAAATGTCTCCGGGAGACCAAGTGGAACTAAAATAGAGGATATTATTGCAGAGTTAGATGGAAAAGTAGAATATATTTTAGATGGAGGTTTTACAGATATTGGCTTAGAGTCTACGGTTATTAGAGTAAAGGAAAATGAAATTAATATTTTAAGACCAGGAAAGATTACCAAAGAGCAGTTAGAGGAAGTAGCTAAAAAAGTAAAAATAGATGAACATGTTTTAACAAAGGTAGAGCAAAATGAAGTGGTTACTTCACCAGGAATGAAATATAGACATTATGCACCTAATACAAAATGCATGATGGTATATAGTCAAGATGAGGAAAAAATGATAGAGAAGATAAAAGAGATAGTAGAAGAACAAAAACAAATGAATAAAAAAGTGTTAGTAATAGGAAGAGGGGACCATTTAAAGAAGTATTCAATAACGAATAAGTGGAATATGGGAGCAACATTAGAAGAAATTGCTAAAAATATCTTTACTCTTTTAAGAAAAGTAGATCAAGAGCAAGTGGATTTAGTTATTATAGAGGGAGTAGGAGAAAAAGGATTGGGGTTAGCAATAACAAACCGATTAATTCGTGCTTGTGCCTATCACTATTTAGTAATTTAATATTGCTTTTTTTTTCAAATAAATGAATAATTATTACCAAAATTTCTCATACTAAAATCAAACCATAGAAGTATCCATTTTTTTTAGAAATGGGCTAAAGAAAGAGAGTGGAATGTGTATGAGAAAAGGTTGGATAATAGTCATAATTTTAGGTATTATGATACTATTTTGTATAGGAGTTATGGCAGGAGTATATTTTTATGAAAAAGAAAAAACAAAAGATAGTAATATGCCAACAAAACAATTGGCAAGTATAGAACAAAATGAAGATAAGGAAGAAAATGAAACTATATCGACCTCTATATTAGAAACAAAAGCCTCTCCTAATTGTACAGTTACAGAAAAACAGTATTTTAAAGGTTGTGATCACTTAATTAAAGAGATAAAAGAAATTCCAAAAGAATGGATTAATTATACAGAGGAACAGGTTAAGGCAGAATATGATGCGTGGAAATTAGAAAGCTTTACGAGTAATCAAATTATTGTATCACAAGAAAAAGAAGGATATTGTGGGATGCATTATGTGGTAAGAGAACATGGAGAGGTATTAGGAATTTATACAACAGATGAGACTGGACAAGAGACATGGAAAGAAGATACAGATATTGCTACTAGATATTTAACAGAGGAGGATTTAATAAAAGTACAAGAGGGAATTAAAGCAATTGGTGATGACCAGTTGCATTCTGTGTTAGAAGATTTTGAGTGAGTGTCAGATTGGGGACGTTCCTTTTTCTGACAAAACTGTCATAGGGGGACATACCTTTAAGATAAATGATAGAGAAGTGTCCCTAACCTAGCAAAAGTGTCAGAAAAAGGAACGTCCCCAATCTGACACTTTTGGCTTAATCTTTACTTTCAATTTTTAGATTTTCTTTTTTTAAATAACCTTGTCTGTAGAAGGTAATATAATACATAACAAGAGAGAAGATAGTAGCAACAATTGCTAAATAGTAAATCCACATATCGAATTGTGGAAGTACAGTTATTGAATTGGCAGGATTTTCTGCAATCGTATTCCAATATTTAATTCCAAAAGAACATACAATAGCAATATAGAACAGAACTGTAGAGAATTTTCCATACCATTTACTAGATACCACTAGTTCTTTTCCATAAAGGAAAGAGGCACCTGCTATCATAGCTGCTTCTTTTAAAGCAACAATGGCAATCATCCAAAATGGAATGATATTTTTTAGCATTAAAGCAATTAACACAGAGATTTGAGTTGCCTTATCTGCTAAAGGGTCTATTAGCTTTCCGAAATTGGTAATAAAGTTAAATTTTCTAGCAATAAAACCATCTAATACATCTGTTAAACCTGAAATAGTGAGAAAGATAAATGCCATAAGGTAATTATCTACTACTAAAAAATAAATAACAAATGGTATTAAGAAAAATCTTGCTACTGTTAAAAAATTGGGTATATGTTTTGCCATAAATGTATCTCCTTATGATATAGCGAATTATTCTACAGAAAATATTAGTTTATTGTCTACAAAATTAATTGTAACAATTTGATTATTTAAAAGTTCTTTACGCAATATTTTATCAGAAAGTTCGTCTTCTAAATATCTTTGAATAGCCCTTCTTAAAGGTCTTGCACCATATTTTATATCGGTTCCTTTTTCTAATAAGAATTTCTTAGCTTGCTCAGATACAACCATAGTAATATCTTTATCAGCCAATGCTTTTTTTGTATCTTCCAACATTAAATCTACAATTCGAATTAATTGTTCTGGATTTAACTGTTCAAAGATAACGATTTCATCTACTCTATTTAAAAATTCAGGTCTAAAAGTTTCTTTTAAACTATCCATTACTTTATTTTGATCCATTCTAGTTCCACCAAAACCAATAGAATTAGTGTTTTGATTAGAACCAGCATTAGATGTCATAATTAAAATAGTATTTTCGAAACTAACTGTATTTCCTTGGCTGTCTGTTAAACGTCCATCATCTAATACTTGAAGTAAAATATTAAATACATCAGGATGTGCTTTTTCAATTTCATCTAAAAGAACGATAGAGTAAGGATTACGTTTTACTTTTTCTGTTAATTGACCTGCGTCGTCATAACCTACATACCCAGGAGGAGAACCGATTAACTTAGAGGTAGAGTGTCCTTCCATATATTCAGACATATCAATGCGAATAATAGCATTTTCTTTTCCAAACATCTCATAACTAAGTGATTTAGCAAGTTCGGTTTTACCAACACCAGTAGGACCAACAAAAATGAAGGAAGGTGGTCTTTTTGTACTTTTTAAACCAGCACGATTACGACGAATAGCTCTTGAAACAGCTTCTACTGCAGCTTGTTGTCCAACTACTCTTTTATGTAGGTTTTCTTCTAAATTTAATAATTTTTGCGTTTCTGCTTCTGTAATTTTTTTAACTGGAATTTTTGTCCAACTTTCGATGACTTCTGCAATATCTTGAAGTGTTAAACTTTTTAATTTTAATTTTTTATTTAATTCATCAATTTGTTCCATTAAGCTACATTCTTTTGTCTTTAATTCAGCAGCTTTTTTATAGTCTTCAGTAGAATCTGCTTGAGCAGCTTCTTCTTTTTCTTCTTGAACAGCTTTTAGTTCATTTTTCAATACTTCTAGTTCATATAGTTCTTTGTTATTCAAGTTAATACGAGAACAGGCCTCGTCTAAAATATCAATTGCTTTATCAGGTAAAAATCTATCATGAATATATTTTTCAGACATCGTTACAGTTTGTTTAATCACATCATTTGAGATTTTTACTTTGTGATAATCTTCATAATATTTTTTAATACCTTCCAAGATGTCAATAGAATCTGAAATAGAAGGTTCTTCTACAATGACTGGTTGAAATCTTCGTTCTAAAGCACTATCTTTCTCAATATATTTGCGATATTCTTTTAAGGTGGTAGTTCCAATTAATTGAATTTCGCCATTAGATAGAGAAGGTTTTAGAATATTAGCAGCATTCATAGAATGTTCAGCATCACCTGCACCAATAATATTGTGAATCTCATCAATAACTAAAATGATATTTCCTAAGGCTTTACACTCATCAATAATCGATTTCATACGAGCTTCAAATTGACCTCTAAATTGAGTACCAGCAATTACAGCCGTCATATCTAGTAAGTATACTTCTTTGTTTAGCAACTTAGCAGGTACTTTTCCGATTAGCAATTTTAATAGCTAAACCTTGTGCGATAGCAGTTTTACCAACACCAGGTTCACCAATTAAACAAGGATTATTCTTGCTACGACGGTTTAGAATTTGTATCATTCTTTGAATTTCTTTATCCCTGCCAATTACCATATCTAATTGACTATTTTTTGCCTTTTGCGTTAAATTAGTACCAAAAGTTTCTAATGTCTTACGACGTTTGTCTTTTTCCTTTTTAACTTTTACTTTTTTCTTTTCGCCAGAAGAACTACCAGAAGTATTAGAATTTTCAGAAGTTTCTTCTTGATTAGAATTTCCAAACATGCCAGAGAAAATAGAACCTAAAGGAATAGCACCAAATTGAATTGGTGATTTTTCTTCACTTAAGTCATCCATATTTATGTCTTCCATTTGTTCTGAAAGGCTATCGACATCCATATTTTGTGTTAAATCAGACATCATAGTTTCGATTTGCTTTGTCATATCATCTAAATCTTTTTCAGACAAATTGGCTTGTTTCATTAAAGACTCCATAGGATTGATACCTTGTTTTTTAGCACATTCATAGCAGTATCCTTCCATTTTTGGTTTGCCATCTTCATTTTGTTTGTTAATGAAAATGACTGCTTGATTTTTATTACAAATTGAACATAACATAAATTTTATCATAACTCCATTCTTTAAATTGCTCACCATATCATACCGCAAAATGCAAGATAAGTCAATGAAATTAAGGGAAGTTTAATCAATAAAGAAAAGGATTTACATAACATGAAAAATATGGTATAATAGATAGTATATAAGGGATTTTTCATAGGAAAAGGAGGAAAGTAAATGAAAGATAAGGTTTTTATGTCTTTAATAGTAATGATAATTTTAATAATGACTATAGTACCGACAACTTTAGCAGGAACTACAGCAACAGATACAGTTTTTTATTGTAAAGATATGACAGAAGGAATTATTGCTCTAAAAGAGATAAGTTCACTCAAACTGACACTTTCAAATGGATCTATACTTTCAACAGCTGTATCACAGACAGAAACAGCAGTAAATATTGAAGAAAATATGAAAAATGTAGAATTTGTATTAATCTTAGATGCATCAGGGAGTATGAGTGGGCAGAGAAATGAGATAACAAAAAGTGCAACTCAAGAGTTAACAGATGCATTATTTGACAAAATAGGAGAAGACCATTTAAAAATGGGTACAATATTTTTTAGTAGCGATATAGGGGAGACATTAGCATTAACAAACAATAAAGATGAAATAAAAAATCAACTTAGTGGATTACCAGCTGATGGAGGTACATATATATCTTCTGCACTAAATAGAGCAAAAGAATGGCTAACTGCAACAGATAGCCCAGATACAATAAAAATTGTATGCACTTTATCAGATGGAGCGATAGCAGATAATAATGAAGCAAAAACAGCTTTTGAAGCAATTCATGCAGCAAACATTTCTACAATGTCAATATTTGTAGAAACTTCAATTGGTGAACCATTTTCAAGCTTACCAGAAGAACATCACAAAAATTTTACAACTACAACAGTAGGATTAAGTGAAACCATAGCAACAGATATTTATAATGAAATTTATTTTAGAATTATTTTAATGATGAATCCTAAAACAACATATGATATTAGCAATGCAGCAATCCTTGCAGGAGATAAAATAGTTATAACAGCAGATGAAGAGATTATACATGGAGCAACCCTTCAAGTAGAATATGTATTTATTATTATCGCAGCATTTGATGTTGCTAATATAGAGATAAAGGATATTCCAGAAAATTTCACTTTTAATCCAAATCAAAAATTATTAACAGAAAACAAGACAAATAATGATTACCATTGGCAATATGATGCAGGAAGTAATACCATTGTATCCAGATCAGGAAATATCCATCAAGAATCAACCAAAGCATATAAAGTAAAATTAGTGCTAAATACATTAGTTACACCAGAAATACTTTCAGGAACGGGAACGTTTTCAAATTGTGCAGAATTTACACTAAAAAAGGATAGTGGAGAGGTAATTCAGATTAACCAAAATACAGCAGGTGATCCAGAAGAAACAAGGATTAAAGCATTAGATATTTTGATGATACCACCAACAGGAGATTATTTTACATATGTACTAGATAGAACAATAGGAGTTTCTGCAATAATGATAGCAATATCTTTAGCGACAATAGTGATTTATATGAAAGGGCATAGCAAAATTTTGAGAAAGAGGGATTAATTTTAAAAGTGCACTCTAGAGATTAATATAGAGTGCATTTTTCATTTTATAGACATAGAAATTTTGTTAAGATTGAAAAAAATGGATATTTGTGATATGATATGCTAATAAGAAAGGAATCGGTTATGAAGAAGAAGATTGGTATCACAATACTAGTTATTATAATGATAATAGTAGTAGGTTATATGATAGTAAAAAAGATAGAAGAACCAAGGCAAGATAATGGAGAGAAATTTAAAATTGTGACTACATTTTATCCTATTTTTATTATGACAAGTAATATTACACAAGGGGCACAAAATGTAGAATTGGTGAACATGGCAGATATCAATAGTGGATGTCTACATGATTATACATTGAGTACACAGGATATGAAAAAGTTAGAAAAGGCAGATGTTGTAATACAAAATGGGCTAGGTTTAGAAAAATTTATGGATAAAATATTAAATACCTATTCTAATGTTGAGGTGATTGATAGCAGTAAAAATATTATAGATAAAATAGAAGAAGGTGGAGAAATTAATAATCATATTTGGACAAGCCTTTCTAACCATATTATACAAGTAGAGGAAATTGCAAAAAGATTAGGAGAGATGAATCCAGAGAATAAAGAGATTTATGAAATAAATAGAAAGAGCTATAGAGAGGAATTAGAAGCATTACAAAAGGAATATAAAGTAGAGTTGAAAAATTTAAAAGGAAAAAAGGCAATTTGCTTAAATGAATCATTTAGTTATTTGGCAAAAGATATAGGTTTAGAAATTATTTCTATTCCAACAAATCATGAAGAGAGTAGTTTATCAGCCGAGAAAATGAAAGAGCTGATTGAAATGATGAAAGCAGAAAATATTAAGAGTATTTTAGTTGATAGGGAAGATAATCTAAAAAGTGCACAAATCTTAGCAAATGAAACAGGAGCAACAATTTATAAATTACAGTCAGGGTTAACAGGTAAGATAGAAAATAGTAGTTATCTTCAGATAATGAGAGATAATTTAGAAGTTTTAAAGGGAATTATTTAAACATTATTCTTGAATAATGGGCTTTGACGAGTAAATAATAAATGTTTCAACTATAAGAAGGAGAGGGAAATAAATGGAACAATCTGCCGCATGTGGATTACATTGTACCAAGATTAATCATATTGGTGTAAAATTTGGGAAAGAAGTTGTTTTAAAAGACGTTAATATTCATATTCACTGTGGGCAGTTAACTGTTATCATTGGGAAAAATGGAGCAGGTAAGTCTACTTTACTAAAAGCTATTTTAGGAGAAGTGGAGCATACAGGAAATATTACTTTTATGGATATGAAAGAAAATGTAGCAAAGAAAATTAAAATTGGCTATGTGCCACAATCTATTAATATTGAAAAACATATGCCAACTACTGTGTATGATTTATTTGCTTCTTGTATTTGTCATATACCAGTCTTTCTAAAAAAGGATAAAAAGATATATCAAGAAATTAAAAATCAGCTTAAATTATTTGGCGCAGATAGATTAATTGACAAAAGCATTGGAGATTTATCAGGTGGAGAATTACAAAGAGTATTACTTTCTATTGCCACAAAGCCAGTACCTAATTTATTAATTTTAGATGAACCAGTTTCAGGAATTGATAAAAATGGAACGCAAGATTTTTATGAATTAGTCAATAACCTGAAAACCAAATATGATATGTCCATTTTACTTGTTTCACATGATTTGGAGTTAGTGAAACAGTATGCAGATAAAGTTATCTTGCTAGATAAAGAAGTAATTAAAGAAGGGTCACCAGAAGAAGTGTTTAATAGTAGAGAATTTATGGCGGTTTGGGGACGATGAATAAATGAGCGCTACCTGCGGCAGGAACACGAACTTATGAATAAGCATAGGCTATTGTTTTAGACTTTGCGAAGTCTAAAGCTAAAATAATCAGTTTGATGCTTGCAGTGTCAGTTTTTGGAACATACTTTAAAAGAGGGAGAAAAAATGGAAGTAATTTACGGAATATTAGAAATGATTTTGCCATTCGAATTTACAGAATATACTTTTATGAAAAATGCTCTTATTGCTATTATTTTAGTTTCACCGATTTTTGCCATATTAGGTACAATGATAGTGAACAATAAAATGGCATTCTTTTCTGATGCTTTGGGACATTCTGCATTAACAGGAATTGCGATAGGAATGGTACTAGGAATTTCTGATATGAATATTTCAATGATATTTTTTGCTATAGTATTTGCTTTATTATTAAATTTTGTAAAGAATAAAACAAATTATGGAGCAGATACAATTATTAGTGTATTTTCTTCTATAGCCATTGCACTAGGCTTAGCAATGCTAGCTACACGGTGGTAATTTTAACAAATATTCTAGTTATTTGGTAGGGGATATTTTAAGTATTAATCATTCTGAAATTCTATATTTGCTTTTAGCATTTATTGCAGTAGGTGCATTTTGGTATTTTACTTTTAACAAGCTAAATGTAACAAGTATTAATTCTACTTTAGCAAAGAGTAGAGGGATAAATACAAAATTAATTGATAATATTTTTGTAATTCTAATAGCTATTATTGTTATGATTTCCATTCGCTGGATTGGAATTTTGCTAATTAATTCTCTACTTATTTTACCTGCAGCATCTAGTAGAAATATTGCCAAAAATATGAGAAGTTATCATTTGATTGCAGTAGGATTGTCATTATTTACAGGGATAGCAGGTTTAATTATGTCTTACTATTGGAATATTCCTACAGGACCGATGATAGTGCTAATTTCAGGAGGAATTTATTTTATCACCTTTGGACTTAAGAAAGTTGTGAAAGAATGATGAATAGAATAGTGTGTTATGATTTGGATAAAGAAGAAAATCATAACACACTATTTTTATAGTATATATGGAGGAGAAATTCAACAAAAGAGAATGCAAGATTCTTAGGAAAAGAGATAGAAAGAACGAAAGAAACGACAATATTCTAAAAGAATATAAATAAAAATAAAATTTAAAGGGGAAGTTAAAATGGGTAAAAGATTAGAGTTTTCACTTGAATCATATGCACTTATGACATTAATTAGTGACATTAGAATCATAGAGTTTGGAGGATTAGATTTAAGACCTAAATATCAAAGAAATTATATTTGGAGAAATGATTTTAAGGATAAACTAATATATAGTATCATAAAGAGTTATCCAATAGGGAGTATTATTATTAGAAAATTAAAAGAGCCAAATGAAAAAGGAGCTAAATCTGAAATAGTGGATGGACAACAAAGAATGACAACTATCTATGAATTTATAGAAGGAAAGTATGAGATACGTAGCGAATTTTCAAGAAAGATTATAGAGGAAATACAAGAAATATATGGTGAAAAAACAGACCATGAACTTGAAAGGCTAAAAAAGAAACTAGGAAATAAAGGTAGTATTAAGTTAAAATATTCAGACTTTCCAGCAGTTATTAGAGGAAAATTTGAGGCATTTAACATGTCCATTACTAAAATAATAGAAGCAGATGAAGTTGATATTACAGAATATTTTAGATTTTTGCAGAACCAAGAGAGATTACGTGCAGGAGAAATTTTAAATTCATTATCAGATTCAAAAATGGAAAAGTATTTGCTAGAAATAGAAAATCTAGAAGAGTTCTGCAATATTATTGGATTTGATAACGATAGGAAAGAATTCGATAAACTGTTTTATAGTGTGGTTGGATTATTAGATAATAAACTTTCTTTAGGTGTACCTGATAGTACAATTAGAAAATATGTTACAACAGAGGATAAAATTACAGAAGGACAAGCTGAGTTCCAAAAGCTAATTGAACAAATAAATTATATTACACATAGCTTTCAAGATGCTAAAATTTTAATAAATACGAAAAAAAGATATGTGAAGTTTATGCTACTACTAATGGGATTTGGACTAGTTGATTTTACAATTGACACAGAAAATAGATTAAAGGCATTAGAAATTATTGATAGTAAATTATCTGTGTTCTTTTCTTCTAAACCAGATGTTGTGCAAAAAGAATTTGAGGGATATTCAAGTGAAATAATAGAAGAACTTCGTTCTGTTGCACTTATTAGTAGAGGTGCTCAAATTATAGAAAGAGTAAAAAATAGAATGGAGATTTTAGCATATTATATTCAAAATGTAGAAGAGAAAGAAATGGGTTCAAAAGTGATAATTATTTAAAGGAGTCAAAAATGTATATAGTATTTATAGATGAATCAGGGCAACCTGGCGGTTGGAATAAGGAAGAAAAATGCCTAACAAAGAATAGTAGTAAATTTTTTACTTTAAGTGGCTTTATGATAAACGCTGATGAAATATTAAATATTGAAACAAAGTTTAGAGATATTAAAATAAAATATGGACTCAAAGAATCTTGTGAAGTAAAATGGAGTTGTTCCTATTCAAAGTTAGGTTTAAACTTTGAACAATATAGAAATATGAAACAAGATATTATTGAAATGATAGCGCAGTATAAAAATTCTGTTATTGGAATTATAATGGATAAAGAAAGTTGCTATAAAAATAGAAAAGACATTAGAAATCATAATGATTTATATGCCTTCGCATTAAATATTTTAATGGAAAGAGTTTGCATGGAGATAACTGATCGAGAAGGAAAAGATGCAATGACGCCAGCTCTAATGTTTACAGATAGTAGAAAAAATGATAATAATAATAGACTTGATAAGGAATTACAAATATCTTATTTTAGAGCAAGAAGCCTAGGAACACATTATATAAAATTTCCAAATTTTTGTGAGAGTCTAGTTTTTATAGATTCAAACTATTCTTGTGGAATACAATGTGCCGATTTTTGCGCAGGAGCAATTCATAAGAAAATCGAAATGGAAGATGATGAACTTTATAACTTCTTATTTCCAGCAATTAGAAAGAATAAGTTGGGAAATATTTTCGGATATGGAATTAAAATATATAAATAAAAAAGTGGCTGATGAGGTTAGTTGTCTAACCAAACACACCCGTAGTTGGTGCTACATCAGCCTACTTTTGTTCTGTATAAAAATTATACAATTTTTTGTAAAAAATGTCAAGTAGATTGAACATTTTTACTATATTGTATGTAGGTTTATAAATTTTATACATTTAATTTTTAATTAGTGGTATTTCTAGAATTACTTATTATTAGAACTTGAAACTTTGTTTTATATTCCTAAAATCTTTTTGGCCTTTTCTAAATCTTTAGAAGTAGCAGCAGGTACACCATCTAATTCATATTTGAAGCCTAATTGTTCCCACTTAAAACGACCCATATCATGATATGGGAGAATTTCTACTTTTTCTACATTAGACAAACTAAAGATAAATTCTTTTAATTTTAATAAATCTTCTTCATGGTCTGTAATACCAGGAACTAATACTTGCCTAATCCACATTGGCTTACCAATACTATTTAAGTATTCTGCAAAAGCAATCTCTTGCTTATTAGAGACTCCTGTTAGCTCTTTGCAAATCTCATCATTGATACATTTAATATCTAATAAAAATAGATCAGCCAAGTCAATGACTTTTTTTATATCTTCTGTTAAATCAAAACTTCCAGAAGTATCAATTGCCACATGAATATCATCTTGTTTTAAAATAGGGAGGAGTTCAAGCAGAAATTTTACCTGCAATAATGGCTCGCCACCACTAATTGTAACTCCACCACCAGAAGGTTTAAAGTAGTTTTTATATTTTTCAATTTTAGTTAAAATATCCTCTAAAGAATATTCTGTACCACAACGGCGATCCCACGTATCACGATTATGGCAATATTTACATTTTAAACTACATCCTTGTAAGAACATGACGAACCTGATACCAGGTCCGTCTACTGTTCCAAAGGATTCAAATGAGTGTACACGTGCGTTCATAATCATTTACTCCTATTATTTAAGGTGTGTCTCCAATCTGACACTTTTGTCAGAAAAAGGAACGTCCCTAAACTGACAAATTAGATTCTTTCATGAATTGTTCTATGAATAACGTCTAATTGTTGTTCTCTTGTTAATTTTGTAAAGTTAACTGCATAACCAGATACACGAATGGTTAATTGTGGATATTTTTCAGGATGTTCCATAGCGTCTTCTAGTAAGCTTCTATCAAATACGTTAACATTAATATGATGTCCAGTTTGTGCAAAGAAACCATCTAACATACTTGTTAAGTTGTTTGTTCTTGTTTCTTCATCTTTTCCAAGTGTTCCAGGTGTGATAGAGAAGGTATAAGAAATACCATCTTCTGAATATTCATAAGGTAATTTAGCGATTGTGTTCATAACTGCTAAAGCACCATTAGTATCTCTTCCATGAAGTGGGTTAGCACCAGGTCCAAATGGTTCACCATCTTTTCTACCATCAGGTGTAGAACCTGTATTTTTACCATATACTACATTAGATGTGATAGTTAAGATAGACATAGTAGCTCTTGAATTTTTGTAAGTTGCATGTTTTTCTACTTTTTTCATAAATGTTTTTGTTAATTCAACTGCCATATCATCAACTCTGTCATCATCATTTCCATATTTAGGGAAGTCACCTTCTACTTGATAATCAACAGCTAATCCTGTTTCATCGCGGATAACTTTAACTTTAGCATATTTGATAGCAGATAAAGAATCAACTGCAACTGAGAATCCTGCGATACCACAAGCCATAGTTCTTAAAATATCTCTTTCTTTATCATGTAAAGCCATTTCTAATGCTTCATAAGAATATTTGTCATGCATATAGTGAATCATATTTAAAGCTTTTACATAAGTTTTAGCTAAATATTCCATCATATGATCAAATTTTTCCATTACTTCATCATAATCTAAATATTCAGAAGTAATTGGTGCAAATTTAGGTGTAATTTGTTTTCCACTCTTTTCATCTCTACCACCATTGATAGCATAAAGTAGAGCTTTTGCAAGGTTTGCTCTTGCTCCAAAGAATTGCATTTGTTTACCAATTTTCATAGCTGAAACGCAGCATGCAATACCATAATCATCTCCTAAAGTTACTCTCATTAAATCATCATTTTCATATTGAATAGAAGATGTTTTAATAGAAATATCACTACAGAATTTTTTAAATCCTTCTGGTAGGTGAGTAGACCATAATACTGTTAAGTTTGGTTCTGGAGCTGGTCCTAAGTTTACTAAAGTATGAAGCATACGGAAGCTATTTTTAGTAACTAAAGTTCTTCCGTCAATTCCCATACCACCAATACTTTCAGTTACCCATACTGGGTCACCACTAAATAGGGCATTATATTCAGGTGCTCTTAAGAAACGAACCATTCTTAATTTCATAACAAATTGGTCGATTAATTCTTGAGCAGCTTCTTCTGTTAAGCTTCCATTTTTAATATCTCTTTCAATATAGATATCTAAGAAAGTAGAAGTTCTACCTAAACTCATAGCAGCACCATTTTGATCTTTAATAGCACCTAAATATCCAAAGTATAGCCATTGAATAGCTTCTTTAGCAGTATTTGCTGGCTCAGAAATATCAAATCCATAAGTTTGAGCCATAGCTTTTAAATCATTTAAAGCTAAAATTTGATCATAAACTTCTTCTCTTTGACGGATTAAATCTTCTGTCATTTCATCTCTATCTAAAAGATCTAATTCTTCCTTTTTGCTTGCAATTAAAGCATCAACACCATATAGTGCAACTCTTCTGTAATCACCAATAATTCTTCCACGTCCATAACCATCTGGAAGACCAGTAATTAAGTGAGAGCTTCTAGCTGCTCTAATTTCAGGTGTGTAAACTGCAAATACACCATCATTGTGTGTTCTTCTTAAATTATGATAAATATATGCTATATCATCATCTACTTTGTATCCATAGCTTTCGCAAGATTTTTCAACGATACGAATACCACCATTTGGCATAATTGCTCTTTTAAGTGGTGCGTCGGTTTGAAAACCAACGATTTCTTCTAAATCTTTATCAACGTATCCAGCAGCATAGCGATTTACTCCTGATGGAGTTTTAGTATCTACATCTAATACATCACCATTTTCTCTTTCTTTCTTATATAGGTCTAAAACCTTATCCCATAATTTTGTTGTTTTTTCAGTTGGATTACTTAAGAAACTGCTATCACCTTCATATGGTGTATAGTTAGCTTGAATAAAGCTTCTTACATCAATTTCTTTTGTCCATTCGCCTTGTTTATTAAAACTGTCCCATTGTTTAAAGTCCATAAAAAAGCCTCCTTTTATTATTATAGTTTGACACGAACATACGCATAAACATTTAGTCCGTATCTTATTTATCATATCATAAGTTTAGACAATTAGCAACATATTTTTCTAGATTGTAGGAATTTTTAGAGCGAAGCGATAAAAAGCTCCGTACAAGCTAGTTATGCATGGTATTTCTACAATCTAGGTATGCTTTGCATTTTATAGTATGAATACATTTCTATCTTATTACTAGAAATAAAAAAGGTAAGAAAGTACCTTTCTTACCTTAGTATGACTTATTTAAAGCAAAATTATTCTTCTTCGCAAATAACTTTAGCAATTTTATAGATCAATTTTTGTTTTTCAGGAGAAACATTATTTAAAATATCATTAAATTCAGAAGTTAGGTAGTTTTCTGAATTGCTAGATGCACCATTTAAAATATATCCCTCTGAAACTCCTAAAATTTCACAGATTTGGCTTAATCTTTTTAGATTAATATGAGAATTTCCTCTTTCAATTCTACTTAAGAATGCAATTGAAACATCTAACTTTTCAGCTAATCTTTCTTGGGTCATCTTTTTATCAGTTCTTGCTTTCTTTAATCTTTCTCCAATAATGGTATAGTCAAGTGCCATATTTTTCCCTCCACCTATTTTTTTATAAATTATATATAGCATTTATTTGGATAAGTGCACAGAAATACATTAGTTAAGATTGATATATAAATGCAATATAACATCTTTTTATTATTATGCGATGAAAATGCTAGAATATGCTAAAAATAAAGAGGAAAAGTTTAGAAAGGATGGAAAAAAATAGGAGAAAAAGAGGAGAGAAAGAGGAGAGAAAAAATGTAATAAGTTTCGACAAAAAATGACATTAAATGTCGAAACTGCAAAAATATAATATCTAAATAGTGCAGAAGCCGAAAAATCTGATTGCTGTACTTTTTTACTGAAACGTACAGTGTTACTTTCTTTTATTAATGTTTATGAGTAATAATATAGAGGATTATGAAAATATGAAGAATTGACAATAAAAGATTTAGAAAAATTTTTAGAAGAGAATTAATAAAGTTCTAATACAAACTCCCATAGAATACAATGTACAAAACAGCGTATTTTAAGGGGGTTTTTCATTTGGAGAAAAATGGTTCAATAGAAGAAAGAGCAATCAATTTAGCACACTATATTATAGATAGTAAGGATACTGTCAGAGGAGCTGCTAGAAAATTTGGAGTAAGTAAGAGTACCGTGCACAAAGATGTGAGTGAAAGACTACTTAAGATAAATCCAATATTAGCACATGAAGTACGAGAGATATTAGACGAAAATAAGGCGGAAAGACACATAAGGGGAGGAATGGCAACCAAATTAAAATATGGACATAGCGATAAAGAGGCAATATAAAGAAAGAACCTGCTACTTAAAAAAGTAACAGGTTTTATTATTTCAATTAGTTATTTTCGTTATTGAAATTTCTTCTTTGAGCTTTTCTAGCTTTTCTGCATTCTGGGCATCTTTGAGGTTCATTTGTAAAACCTTTTTCAGCGTAGAATTGTTGTTCACCTTCTGTGAAAACAAATTCAGCTCCACAATCTTTACATACTAAAGTTTTGTCTGCCATTTTGAAGTTACCTCCTTCTTAATTTTTGACATTTAATATTTTTGACCCATTGAACCTTTTTAATATCATAATCAAGAAGGGAAATAGTCGATAAAATAATTAAATTCATTTAAACCTTTTTCAAAGTCAAACTTATTGTAGCATACTATTTTAGGAAACACAAGCAAAATTTGAAAAATTAATCTATTTATTGAAATTTTAAGAAATTGGCGAAAGAAAAAACTTGCAACTTATTATCAATATGATATACTTTTAGCAAATATGAATGAGAGGATAAAAAGAAATGAAGCAAATAAAGAGAGAGATGATTATAGCCCTTATTTTAATAGTATTTACCTGCCTTATCTTCCTTCCTTTTCTACAAGGACACTATATTGCAGATACTTATGGAATTATAGAAAAAGGATTAAAAGGATATTCTATGGATAATTCTTTTTCTGATGGAAGAATGGTAATGGGATTGCTAAACTTGTTAGTCTTAAAATTAAATATTCCTATGATAGCCTATGTAATAGGCACGCTATTAGTAGCCATTATCATATCTTGCTTAGTAGTGATGCTATTAAAAAATAGTATAGCAAAATATAGGCAAATAGAAAATAAATGGCTTGAGATATTAGTGATAGTTCTTTGCTATGTTACAATTTTTAATTTTATGTATCTAGAACAATTATATTTTATAGAATGTATTGTTATGGCAATAAGTTTGTTACTTTATACAATAGGAGCGAATGTACTAGTAGATAGAAAGAAGGGATACCTTTGGAAAAGTACTTTATGTACTACTATAGGTATGATATGTTACCAAGGAACCATTGGATTTTTCCTTGCATTAGTTCTATTATATTCCATTTTGAAAAACAAAGATACAGTAATTTATATCATAAGAGATGTGTTGCTAAGTGGTATTTTAGTAGTCATAGCAGGTCTTGAGGATTTAGGATGTGTGAAGTTGTTTACTACTTATTTTCATACAGCACAAAGCAGATTAAGTACAAATATTTTCGAAAATATTTTGTACATTCTTGCTAATATTTCAAAGACATTAACGAATACTTTACGGTATGTTACCTAAAAATTGGTTACTTATCTTTCTATCAATAACAGTGGTATTAGCTATTATTACTATTGTAGAAAAGTATAAAAAGGAAAGTAGTAAACCACTTGTATTATGGTTTATACTAATTGCATTTGTAATAGCAAGCAGTTTTGCAAGTTCGATACTTTCTAAAAGCTCTTTTTGGGCACCTAGAATGAGATTTAGTTTAGGGGCTTTAATAGGAATTTTATTCCTATTCTTGTATGTCACAACAGACCTTTTTCAAAAGAGAAGTATACTTAGTGTGCTAGCTATTGCAGTAGTTACTCTATATGCAAGTTGTAATCTATATCAATATATTACGATTATTGCACAAGGAAAACAGATGAATCAAGTAGAAAAAGAAGAATGCCAGAGAATAGAACAACACATTCAAGAGTATGAGAAACAAACAGGTATAGAGATAACTAAAATAGCACGAGTATTTACATCATCACATAATAGGAATTTATATTTGCCAAATTACAAAAATCCAAATAGCACAGTATTTAACTCTACAAAGTGTTGGTGGTCAGCAAAAGGTGTGATTTATTTCTATACAGGTAAGACATTAGAATATACAAATGCTACGAAAGAAGGAGTCGCAATTTTAGAAGAGTCTGGACAAGAGTGGGAATGCATAGATGATACATTTTATATTTTTATTTATCAAAGGTGATTTTGAAAAAGCCAAAGGGAAATTGGTAGTAAAAGTAGAATTTTTTGTATTGCTTGTGAATTTAGCAGAAACATGATATAATTACTGCTATCCTAGGAGAAATCCTAATTTGAAAAGTTACATGAATGCAATCATTTAATTTGTAATTGCAAAGAATGTAACTAACTTTTGAGAGGAGATGAAAATACTTATAGCAATTTTCTTGTAAGATGCCAAACAGAAACGTACAACTTTAAAGGAGGAAGCAAAATGTTTAAAATGTTGGATAAACTCTACGAACATTGGGAGAAAATGCGATTGAAAAATGGGTGGTCTTTTTTGCTCGTGATAGGAGAAATTGTTACTTTTATGCTAGGATCATTGTACATTTTTTATATGATTATGCCTTACATAAAACGAAGTCCTTTAGGACTAGAACGCTATCAAGCAGTTGTGCTTCTCTGGGGAGTGTTTTGGACTTTAGGTATGATTATTATAGGTGCATGGGCATGGCATAATTCATTGGAAGAGAAAAAAACGGAACAAAGATTGAAGAATCGGGAACTTCCAGATTATGTAGCGAAGTACCAAAGCTATGTGGATTTTGTGGAGAATGCATTGCAACAAGAAGAATATAAAGAAGTATATTTACCAAATGATTGGATCAAGGTATTTGACAAATACCTTGATATGACTGCTCGTCTGCGGGTAAAGGAAGAACAGGATTTTACGGATTTTGATGTAATAGCTTGTTTGATGTATGCTCTTACGTACGAAAATGATGAAGACGGCAGGATTATCAATGTACCGTTTGCATTTTACTGTGCTAAAGCATTTCTTTGCATTCCAAATGTCTATGAATGCAAACGAATCGAAGGTTATGAACTTGTCCTCGAATCAATCGAAAGCCTGAAAGAGGTATCTTTTGAAACGATAGATACTTCTTCCCTTTTGGAAGTACAGGAACTGGTAAGTGTTTATCTCTCACAAACAAAGTATTACTCTCAAGCTTTAGAGCTTGCTGACTTTTTACACATCTTCTATTTGCGGTGTGATAAGTGAGTAATGTTAAGACAGCCAAAGGAATTTTCCTGAGGCTGTTTTAACATATGTAAGTAATTTCCTAGAATATAGAAAATCTTAATAATTTCATAACTTGTTTCTTAAGATTTTCGTGATAGAATAAACAATATCAAAAAGAGAAAAGGAGGATGGAATGGGAGAGTTAGTATTAAAATGCCAAGACTTACACAAAAAGTTTGGAAAAAAAGAAATTTTAAAAGGAGTATCCCTAGAATTGTATCAAGGTGACATCTTAGGTTTTATTGGACCAAATGGAGCAGGAAAAACAACAACTATTAAATTAATTTTAGGTTTGCAATCTATTACTAGTGGAGTAGTTAGCATTAATGGTTATGATATTGAAAAACAATTTACCAAAGCTATTGAAAAAGTAGGAGCCATTATTGAAAATCCAGACTTATATATGTACTTAACTGGATTTGAAAACTTAAAATTAGTAGCTAATATGTATCCAGAAGTAGATAGAACAAGAATAATGGAAGTTGTGAAATTAGTTAGATTAGATAATCGAATTAATGATAAGGTGTCTAAATATTCTTTAGGAATGAGACAAAGATTAGGAGTAGCACAAGCCATTTTACACAAACCAAAGCTTCTTATCTTAGATGAACCAACCAATGGACTAGATCCAGAAGGTATTAAAGAGATGAGAGATTTACTTCGTGAATTAGCACAAAAAGAAAATATGGCAATCTTTATTTCTAGCCATAATTTAGCAGAAATTGAAACACTTTGTAATAAAGTGTGTATTATTCAAAATGGTAATGTCATTGAAACAACAGATATGCAAAAAGTAAAAGAAACTGCACAAATTCATTATCATTTTGTAGTGGACAATAGCGAAAAAGTAAAGAATATATTAAATTATCCTACAGAAATTAAGCAAAAAACAGAGGCAATTGTGGATATTAAAAAAGAACAGGTTCCAGAAGCGGTAAAAGAATTAGTAAAAAATGAAGTGAAAATTTATGGAATTTATGAAGAGCAGATGTCATTAGAAGATGCCTTCTTAAAAAAGACAGGAGGTAATACAATTGATTAATTTAATTAGAAATGAGCTGACCAAAATTAGCAAAAAGAAAAGCATTTACATTACTTTATTAATTACATTAGCATTTATCATAGTAGCTAATTTTATTTATCAAATGTCAAATGATGGTTATTCTTATGATGTTAGTCAAGAAATTAAATTTTATGAAGAACAGTTAAAAGGAATTGATTTAAAAACAACACCTGATAAAGAAATGTATTTAAGTTATGAAACACAATTACGAATGAACAAATTAATTCAAAAATATGGAGATTCGGGAACATGGCAAGCAAAGATTATTAATGAACAAGGTTATGAATTAATAGACCAATTAGTACGTTGCGAATATATGGGAGCTAGCCAAGCAGAACTAGAGCAAGTAAAAGCGAAATATGAAGATTTTGTAGCAAAATTAGGTTTGGGAGATTGGAAGTATTTCACAAGGGAAAAGCTTAAAAATGTAGAAGCAAGCTTAGAAGAACAAACAAAATTAAAACAGACAGCAACTAGTCAAGAACAAATAAAAGAATTAGAATATCAAATTGCAGAACTAGAAGATACAAAGCAAGTTATTAATTGGAGATTAGAAAAAGATATTTGTTATGGATATGATTACTATAACCAATGCCTATCTATGTATCAAATGAGTAAAAGCGACATTAGAAGTTATGAAAATTCTAATCAGCCACAACTAAGTGAAAAAGAACAATACGAAAATAAACAAAGTTATTATAAAAACTTAGAACGAGCAGCAATTTGCCAATATGATATTGAACATGGTACGAAAATAGGAGACAGTTCAACAGCAAAATCGATATTATCAAACATATTTTCAGAATGTGAAATATTTATTATCATTATGGCTGTCATGATTGCAGGAACTATCGTTAGTGAGGAATTTAACAAAGGAACTGTCAAACTATTATTAATCAAGCCATATAAAAGAAGAACTATTTTAACTGCAAAATTTATTACATGTATCATTATGCTTATCATAGTTATTCTATCAGTCATGTTAATGCAATTTGTAGTAGGAGGAATGATACAAGGATTTGATAGCTTTGGAGAGCCAACCATTGTATATGACCATACGACTAACCAATTACAAGAAATGGGTATTATTAAATATTTGGCTATGCAAACCTTAGGAAAATTACCAATTTATGTATTACTTGTAACTTTGGCATTTTCACTAAGTACGATATTTACCAATTCAGCTTTAGCAATAGCAATTACATTATTAGGCTCAATGGGAGCATCATTAGTAAATGCCTTTGCGCAAGCCTTTAATCTTTGGTGGATTAAGTTCTTTGTAACGCCAAATTGGGATTTGACACAATACTTCTTTGGAGGATTACCAGAGTTTCAAGGTTTAACCATAGGATTTTCTATAGCAATTATTATCATTTATATGGTTGCTATGTTAGTGCCAACTTATATTACTTTCAAAAAGAAAAATATTAAGAATATATAGTCTAAAAAGCAGGAGCGAAAATGCTCTTGCTTTTCCAGTTTTACTTGTGGTAAGATAAAAAAGGAGGTAAAAAGAAATGGATTTAAGAGAACAAATTGAAGGCTTTGAGCCATATAATGAGCAAGAAAGAGCAGATAAAGAGATAATGCTTAGTTTAATAGATACTTATAAAGAAGTATTGACAAGGGAAAATAAAGTTTGCCATTTTACGGCTTCTAATTGGATAGTCAATAAAGAAAGAACAAAAGTATTAATGGCATATCACAATATCTATCAAAATTGGGCTTGGACAGGAGGACATTGTGATGGAGATAGTGACTTATTAAAAGTAGCTTTGAAAGAAGCACAAGAGGAAACTGGAATAGAAAATTTTAAAGTATTAAGTAATGGAATTTATTCCTTAGAGATAGCTTCTGTAGATAGTCATATCAAAAGAGGAAAATATGTACCAACACATTTACATTTAAATTGTACCTTTCTATTAGAAGCAGATGAAAATGACATGGTAAAGATAAAACCTGATGAAAATAGTGGAGTTAAGTGGATAGACATTGATAAAGCAGTAGAAATTACAAATGAAAAACAAATGAAACCAATTTATCAAAAGTTGAATGAGAAGATAACTAAAATATAGAAAGAAAGGGAATAGAATATGGAAGAAATCATCTTAGATGACTTATTTAAAATTTATTTAAGTAGTATAGATAGTTACAATTCAAAGATTTGGCAAACCATCAATGACAAATATACGATCATTGATAAGTCAATGTTAGCAGTATATTTATATATTAAGATATTAGAAGACAGGAACGAAAAAGACCAAATAGCTGTAGATACTTTAACCAATTATTTGCTAAAACAAATTATCTATGGAGAAACTGGAAATCTAGCTTTAGAAATTACAGATAAAACGCAACTTGATTTTTATAATGAGGTAATTAATGAACTTGTCATAGAAAAGTTTGAATATAAAAATAGAATATTAGAAAAATTAAAATATAATTATCAGGTAGTAGAAGACAGCCCTTACAAAGATTTACTTGTTTTCTGTGAAAAGGTAGCAGAATTGGCTATTTTAGATAAAATGGCAAAAAGAGGGAATGAGGAAGCAAAAAGTTATTTAATAGAGCAAACTCAAAAGATATTAGAAATGTCAATAGAAAAATCTGATGAGTTTTATCCAGAAAAAAGTGAAATACTTCAAGATATACAAAGAAATGCTTTGAACCAAACACAATATGGTCAGTTATTGCAAGTGGGACTCAATTTAAAAGATGTTTATCGTTACTCAAATCTCACAACTGTTATACATGAAAATGTTTTAGCACATCAATATACTATGGCTGTGACAGGAATTATATTTTCACAATATCTAAATCAAGAGTTGAGGGAAAATATAGACATTTATCAAGTTGTTATCAAATCACTTTTTCATGATTTTGGAGAATACAAAGGAAATGAAATTGTAACACAAGTAAAAAACTATAATGAAGATACTAAGAAAATGTTTAAAATGATGGAAGAAGCAGATGAGAAAGACTTAGAAGAAAAGATTGGTAAAAATCTCTTTCAAGTTATTACTAGTGCTATGGAGCAACAAGAAGGATATATTTTAGAACTTTTAGATAAAATGATTGCCATTATGAAATTATGGATAGAAGTAGAATATATGGGAAATCAAACATATATTAAATCAATTTGCTCTATTTTTCAATCACGCTTTAAGAGATTTAAAAAAGTAGAACAAATTGATAGTTTAAAGAATAAGCAATTTTATTTAGATTTAGTAAGATGTTGCTATATTTATGTAAAAGAACACTTGTTAGAATGTAATCCAACATTGTTACTTCAATATTTTACAAGGCAAGAACAAGAGGAAATGAGAAGAGAAATAGCGGAAATTAGAGAAGATAGGACAAAGTTTTTGATATGATAGAATAAGTGCAGCTGTAAACAATGGAACAGGGGATTTTCGGCAATATTGTTGTAGAAAAAAGAGAATGATTTTTTTAGAATTAAATCATTCTTTTTTTGACACCTTTTTACAAGATATGACATAGAATATCATAACGAAATAAGGTTAGCTGAGAGGATGTTATGATATGAATAAAATAAAAAAAGGAGATATTGTAGGAAGAATTTCCTATGGAAAAGATATTGCATTTGTAGTAGAACGAATTATCAAAACACGCCATTGCAAGTTTGCTATATTAAAAGGACTAACTATGAGGGTACAAGCAGATAGCGATTTAGATGATTTAGAACTAATGGAACCAAGTCAGGTATCTAATCATATTAAGACACTAGAGGAAAAGGTAAAAAGAAGAGTACAAGGACATGTGCAAGAACGCAAAAACAAATCGCATTACCTTTTTCGAGAAAAGGCAGTTATCTATACAGGAAAAATTTTACACATAGATGGAGATAAAAAATATAGCGAAAAGTCAAATCGATATTATAAAAAAATTGGATTAAATGCTGTTGTCAAAAATATCCCAGAAAGAAGGCAACCCTTTTATATAGCAAATTTACTACAAAAGCATAAGCCTGACATACTTGTAATAACAGGCCATGATGGAATGATAAAAAAGGGGAGCAATTTCAATGATATATATAATTATCGAAATTCTAGATACTTTATAAGAACAGTAGAGGAGGCTAGAAAGCTACAACTCAAAAAGGATTTAGTTATT
Source organism: Clostridia bacterium (assembly GCA_022797215.1). Lineage (GTDB taxonomy): Bacteria > Bacillota > Clostridia > TANB77 > CAG-508 > CAG-273. The sequence goes on along the minus strand of JAAWKD010000012.1, from coordinate 4,929 downwards.
TTTGCAGGAGCCTGCCAAAGCTATTACGAAGGATTAATGTTAGCAGGAGCCAATTTTGCTTCTTCGCCAGCTAGAATTTTAATTGATTTTATTGATCCATTAATTGTTGCAGAAAAAATAGCAATGGCAAGTGAAGAAAAATTTGTTACTATTAAAGATATTCAAGCAGAATTACGAAATGGTCAAAGAGGAATTAGTGGAACAGGAGGGCAAGGAAAAAAGCGTATCCTGTGGATTTAAAAGAGTATATTACAAACCTGTAATGCAAATGTAATATAAATGTAATATAACGAAAATAAAACTGCGAAAGCCTTGGGAACAAATACACGGCGGAATTCGACACGAACAAACGGCTTTTGACAAGTAATATGCTGGGTGATATAATTTGCCTATCTTAAATAGGTAGGTGATGACATGATTTGCCCAAATGATATTACTAACTTAAAAACAGACATTAATGAAAAAGTAGGACAAAAGATAATTGTCAAAGGTTCTCTTGGAAGATGTAAAACCTTTGAAAAAGAAGCCACAATAGAAAAAACATATCCTAATATTTTTGTTATTAAATATGAAGAAGAAAATCGAAATGTTACCTACAGTTATACAGATATTTTAACTCGAACAGTAGAAGTAGATGTTTTTGATGGAAATGGATATAGTCCATTAATTCCACCAGTAACAGAAGTAAAGAAACCAAAGAAAATTTTATAAAAGCAAAAGAATTCTAAAGTAACATAAGATAAACGTTACAAAAGAAAAAAGATATACAAAGTAACAAAAGCAAGCAATAACAAAAGAGTTCTTAAGCAACAAAAGAAAATATTTTATAGTATATAAAAAAGAAGAGTGTGTCACAATGTAGGGCACCCTCTTCTTTTTTTTGTAAATAGCAAATTTGGGACATATTGAAAAGTTGATTCTAAGAGTTCTATTTTCTACTCCTTGTCAATATATATGAATAAAACACTATTAAAGGAGGGTAAGAAAGCATGGCAATAGAAACTGCAAAAGACAGTTTAGTATTAAACCAAATTATTGACCAAAAAACAGATACCATTTTAATTGAAGAGGATTGTATTGTTCCAGATATAAAACCAGACATTTTAAATGTTATTAGTACAAGTGGAATTATTTGCATTTATAAAAAAGAAATATTAGATGGAAAAATTCGATTAGATGGTTGTATTAATACCTATATTATGTACTTAGCTGATACACAAGACGAAAATTCAGTAAGAGGGTTAAATACGAATTTGGATTTTACACAAATGATAGAATTAGAAAAGGCAACAAGTAGTATGTCCTTAGATACGAACTTGGTATTAAAAAGTTTAGATTGTAAAGTATTAAATGGCAGAAAAATTCATATGAAAGCAATGATAGAAGTAGAGGCAAAAGTTTCTTCTAATGAAACAATAGAATATGTAAGAGAAATACAAAATTTAAAGGATGTACAACTATTAAATCAAGATTTTCAAATTAATTCATTAATTGGAACAGGAAACACTAAACTATATGCAAAAGATACTTTTAACATTGACCAGATTGATAACCTAGTAGAAGTAATGAAAACAGACTTGAAGATTATTAACAAAGATACAAAAATTAGCTATAACAAGGTGCTTATTAAGGCAGACCTAGAAACTAAAATCTTATACCTAACAGAAGATAATAGAATTAATGTAGTAGAAGGCAAAGTTCCGATTATGGGATTTATTGATTTACCAAACATTAGTGAAGAGCATACCTGCGATGTTAAATATGAAATTAAAAATCTTATTGTTAAACCAAATAATATTGAAGAACATTCTATCTATGTTGAGGTAGAGATGGAAGTGTACTGTGAAGCATATGAAAACAAAGAACTTAAAATAATACAAGACTTATATAGTCCAACAACGTCTTTAGATTTTTCACAAAAAAGAATTCGAGTAATCGGGCAAAAAGAAAGCAGACAACAGGTATGTAGTATACGAGAAAAAGAAATGCTTCCTGAAATAGGACCACGTAAAATTTATGATGTAGAAGTATACCCAATAATTGATAAGCAAAATACATTAAATGGACGAATTCTATATGAGGGAGAAGTAGAACTAAATTTCATTTACAGTGCAGGTCAAAGCAATGGTATTGAAACAAAGCAAATTAGTATTCCTTTTAATTTTTCAATGGACTTTGAGGGAATGAAACCAGAAATGAGTGTTGATACAATTGTAGAGATTGGGTTACAAGACTTTGTGGTTATGCCAGATGAGAGTATTGATATTAAAGTAGACTTAACTTTTACTGCTATTAGTAGTAAGAATAGTAGTATTTCTATTATTGAAGGAATACAAGAAACTGAAGAAAATAGAAATAGATGTCAATACAGTATGGTAATCTATTTTACAAAACCAGGAGACAGTTTATGGAAAATTGCAAAAAGATTTGGAAGTACAGTGGATGATATTGCGAGAGTAAATGGAATAGAAGATGTGAATAGCATACCAGTAGGCAAGCAGTTATTTATTCCTAGATATCATGGATGAAAAGATTTTTAGTAGAAATAAAATAAGAATACCACAATTTTTACCAAAGAAAAACTCTCCTAAAGGAAAAGAAAAAAGAAGATTCATAAAAATTCTCTGTATCATCTTAATTGGTTTTACTTTTGCTTATTTTATATTGCAATCCATTAAACCAATTATGGAGGCACAATGTAAAAATATGGCCAAATCCATAGCTACTAAGATATCGAATAATGAAGCAACAGAAGTGATGAAAAAATACAAATATGAAGATTTACTAATTATTACAAAAGATGAAAAAGGGAATATTAAAATGGTAGGAACCAATGTGATTACAGTTAATGAAATCATTTCTGATATTCCAGTTCATATGCAAGAGGCATTAGAAAAAAGTGAGAACAATAACTTTAATATTCGACTAGGAAGCTTTTTAGGAAGCAATTTATTTGCAGGAAGAGGTCCAAATGTAAATATAAAGATGGCGATTACAGGTAATTTAGATACAGAATTAAAGTCAGAGTTTGTAGCAGCGGGAATTAACCAAACTTTGCACAAAATCTATTTAGAAGTTAAATGCAATGTTAGTATTTTAACCCCTTTTGAAACAATAGAAGAACAAATTGTTAATCAAGTATTATTAGCAGAAGGATTAATTGTAGGAGAGGTACCAAATAGTTATTATAACCTAGAAGGACTGAGTACCAATAATGCAGTGGATATTATAGAATAGAAATGAAACTTCTTATATTAAGCACAAGTAAAAGCTTAATATAAGAAGTTTTTTATTATACATTGACATTTTATAATATGATTTGTTAATATATATAATTATAAACACCTAAATAAAAGTTGAATGAAGAATAAATAAGACAAGAAAAAGAGTGAAAACTATACATAAGAATAAAAGTGAAAAGGAGCAAAGGAAAAAATGAAAAGAAAAATTTTAATACACAAAAGAAGTGATAAGATCTCAACATCAGGAATCACTCTAGTAGCTTTAGTTGTAACAATTGTGGTTCTTTTAATTTTAGCAGGAATAACAATTTCATATATAATGGGAGATAATAGTGTATTCAAAAAAGCATCTGATGCAAAAGTACAAACTGAAATAGGGAAAATAGAAGAAGGAGCACAACTAATTTATTCTGATAAATTAGTAGAAACTGCTAGCAGTGATTTAGGTACTAAGGTAGAAACAAGCCAAATAATTGAACAGTTAAGGACTGAAGGATATAGCATAGAACAGAAAGCAGTATCTGCAGATGATATAACAGGAATTAGTCTAGATAAAGAAAACATAACAATGGGAAAAAATAAGACAGTAGAGGTTAAGGTAACATATTTAGGAGTAGAAGACCCATTTATATATTATGTAGAAGTACAAGGAAAGTATTATCAAATGTATAGCAATAAAGGATTTATTACTATTGCTAGAGAACCTTCTAATTTAACAAAAGCTGATTTTGAGAGTGAAGGTAATGAAGAGAGTGGAACCACAAATACTTTAACAGTAACAAGTAGTGATGAAAGTACAGCAACGGCAGTTTTAAAACAAGGAAGCAATAACACCATAGAAATTACATCAAAGGAAAAAGAAGAAGTAGTAACAATAACAGTAAGGTATGGAAGTTATGAAAAAACATGTAAGGTAAAAGTAGTAGAACCAGTAATAGCAACAAATATTAGCTTAAATGCAAAATTTGGAGTGATTACAGGGGGACAATCTTGGACAAATGATTTAAAACTAATAGCAAATTTAACTCCAAGTAATGTAACAGACAAAGATGTAATATGGAAAAGTAGCAATGAGAGCATAGCAACAGTAGATAGTAATGGATTAGTAAAAGCTAAAGCAAATGGAAAAGGCGGAGATATTAAAATAACAGCCACAACTAAAGATGGAAGTAATTTGTCAGCAGAATGTAATGTGAGAGTAGAAATGTTTGGAGCAATTCATTCAGCTAATACAGATTATACAGATAATAGTTCAGAAGAGAAATATAAGACAGTAACGATTCCAAAAGATTATGCAGTAGCAACAAGTGACAATATAAACAAAATAGATGGAGGATTAGTGATTCAAGATAATGAAGGAAATCAGTATGTATGGGTGCCAGTAGATGAGACAGCCTATAGTAAAATGATAGATGAAACCAACAAAAGAGGAAACCTATATAATTTTTCAGCAACAGGAACAACAAAAATAGCTTATTCTGCAACAGGATATAGAGAACCAGATATTATGAGTGCGTATGATGGAACAGATGCAACGAGCGACGCCAGATATTTCATAGCAGCAATTAGTAGTAGTATGACAGGAGCATGAAGTGACCCACAAAAGTTGGACAAGTTCTATGCTACATTAGGGTAATATTCCATTCTGTACTGAATTGGACTTTTACCATTTAGCCTTAACTTAATT
>JAAWKD010000053.1 GCA_022797215.1 Clostridia bacterium | reverse complement strand
TCTTCGCGTTGCTTCGAATTAAACCACATACTCCACTGCTTGTGCGGGCCCCCGTCAATTCCTTTGAGTTTCAACCTTGCGGCCGTACTCCCCAGGTGGGATACTTATTGCGTTTGCGACGGCACAGAAGACTTAATATCTCCTACACCTAGTATCCATCGTTTACGGTGTGGACTACCAGGGTATCTAATCCTGTTTGCTCCCCACACTTTCGTGCCTCAACGTCAGTTACAGTCCAGTAAGTCGCCTTCGCCACTGGTGTTCCTCCTAATATCTACGCATTTCACCGCTACACTAGGAATTCCACTTACCTCTCCTGCACTCAAGAAAAGTAGTTTTAGTTGCAGTTCCTCAGTTAAGCCGAGGGATTTCACAACTAACTTGCTTTCCCGTCTACGCACCCTTTACACCCAATAATTCCGGATAACGCTCGCTCCCTACGTATTACCGCGGCTGCTGGCACGTAGTTAGCCGGAGCTTCCTCCTTAGGTACTGTCCTTTCTCTTCCCTAACGACAATAGTTTACAATCCGAAAACCTTCTTCCTATACGCGGCGTCACTGCGTCAGAGTTTCCTCCATTGCGCAATATTCCCGACTGCTGCCTCCCGTAGGAGTCTGGGCCGTATCTCAGTCCCAATGTGGCCGTTCAACCTCTCAGTCCGGCTACTGATCGTCGACTTGGTAAGCCGTTACCTTACCAACTATCTAATCAGACGCAAGGCCATCTTTTAGCGAATTGCTCCTTTCCCACTATTATCATGTGATAACTATGGCATATGCGGTATTAGCAATGATTTCTCATTGTTATTCCCCTCTAAAAGGCAGGTTCCTTACGCGTTACTCACCAGTCCGCCACTAACCGCTCTCAATCTAAAAGAATGAGTTAAGTTCGTTCGACTTGCATGTCTTATGTGCGCCGCCAGCGTTTATCCTGAGCCAGGATCAAACTCTCTTGTTAAATTAGTTCTTATTGAAAAACTACTTTTAGTAGTTTTGAAATCTAGAAATAATTTATGTAGAATTCCGAAGGAATTCTACGTTCCTTATTCTTTTCATTCTGTCAATAATCTCAAATTAAACAATCAAATTTCTTTGACTCTTAATTATTATACTGACCTATTTTTTTTATAGATGGTTTTTTTCCATCTCCTTTTTATTGGTTTCTCTCAAAGGTTTATTGTTTACTTTTCAATGTGCTTCGTTCTATTATATAGAACGCTTCTTATTGTACTACTTTTTTTCACATAAGTCAACACTTTTTTTATATTTTCCCATTTTATTTTTTTCAACCTGCTATAAGGTCAAAAAATAATAAACTAGTAGTCGCTGTAAAATAAAACATGCACTTATCTTTACTAATTTATCTTTTATAAATTATTAGTGTTTTCTCTTGTGATTTCGTACTTTAATTATCTTACCATACTGTTTTCATAATGTCAATACATTTTTCGTGTTTTTTTATGATTTTTTTTATTCAATTTGGCTTATGTATTTTTCCACCTTGAACTTCTTTTATTGTACCATATATTCTTATGTAAATCAATATTTTTTTCTTAGTAATTTTTACCATTTATTCTTTTATCAACTTTATTATTTTATGCACTTTCTTACTATATTATTACTGAATATCTACTAATATAACATCCTCTCCTATGCATTTAATATTTTCCCATTGTATCACAATATCATTGCTAGATGATAGTATACTTAAAAATCGATTACCTCCTGGTACTATGATAGATGTCGTGGTCACAAGATTGATTGTTTTTCTCTTTTATATAACATTCATTGTGATGACTGCCATATAATTGATACTTTTTCATTTTCTATTATATATTCTTGTTTCACTTGTTTATTTAAGTTTCCTTCTAATATAATAGGCTCTCCTATTTTGAAATAGATTTCTAATTTAATATGTTTTCTATTTCCATCTATTTTTGATACATAGATTTTGTCTACTAATAACTTGATTAAATCTTCTACGTTTGCTTCTATTTTAATTTCTTTTTCTAAAGCTCTTTTGATTTGTTTCATCTTATCTTCTAATGTAGATCTGTTTTCTTTTTCTTCTTTTAATCTTTGTAGTTTTTCTTGCTGTTTGTCAATATTTTTGTTTAGTTCTTCGTTCCTTTTATAAAATTCTTCATCAGATACAAGTCCCTTAATAGTAAGTTCTAATAGTTTGTCTTTTTTGGCTTGAATATCTTTTATATTTTCTTCTATTTTTAATATATCTATTTCACAATCTTTGTCTAAATCGAATTTTTGATACTTATTTAATAAATCTTCTATAATCTCCTCTTTATTAGATAGCAACTTACCTAAAACTGTTTTTAGTATTTCCACTAATTCTGCTTCTTGCAAAATAGGACTTTCACATTCTCTTAGCCCATGTATTATGTATTTGCTACATGCCCATGCTGGATTACCGCTTCTTTTCTTCCCTGCAATTCTATTAAATCCTGGCATATGTTCTTCATTTTCATGTTCTTTGCAAAATATCATTCCACTAAATACATATCTATTTTTAAATACATCTTTATTTTCTACTTTATTGAATAGACTTGCTGATTTTCTATCTAATAGATTATTACACTTTTCCCATAGTTCTTCTGATACAATGGCTGGTATGTTTTCTTTGCACTCAAATACTTGCCATTCTTCTTTTGGCATCTTTTGTGCTTTATGTAATTTATAGTCTACTACCTTTACTGTTCCAGTTCTATAATAACCTTTATACTTTGGGTTTCTTATCATCCTTCTTAAACTCTGCGATGAGATGGGTGTTCCATTTTTTCCTGTATAACCTTTTTGTTTAAAATACTCCGAAATTTTATAAAATCCCATTTCACCTTTTGCATATAGTTCGAATAATTCTCTTATCATTTGTGCTTCATCTTCTTGAATGACTAATTTCGTTTTATCTTTTCGATAGCCAAATATATTGTTATTTCCTAAAACTCTTTTCTTTTCAACTGATCTGCTAAAGCCAAATTTTACTCTTTCTGATAGCTTTCTTACTTCATCTTGTGCTACACTTGCCATAATCGTTAGTCTTAGTTCCGAATCTGGCATAATGGTATTGATATTATCTGATTGAAAATACACGCCTACACCATTTTCTAATAATTTTTGGGTATAAGAGATACTATCTAGTGTATTTCTTGCAAAACGTGTTACCTCTTTTGTTAATATTAAGTCGAACTTCCCTTTTTTACTGTCTGTTATCATTCTTTTAAAAGAATCCCTTTTGTTTACACTCGTACCACTTATACCCTCGTCTACATACCCTTCTACATAAGTCCAGTTAGAAACTTGTTTTATATGGTTTTCAAAATAAAATACTTGATTGCTTAATGAATTTAACTGCTCATCTTTTTCGCTTGATACTCTTGCATAGTATGTTACTTTTAATGGTAAGTCATAGATGCTTTTGCCACTGTTTATTTCTTTTCTCATATTATATAAATCCATTTTTTTCGCTCCTTTCGTTTTATCTATTATCTATTTTATATTTCTATTTATTGTTATTTCAATTTCAAAAAAAATTTATTTTTGCTTTTCTATCTCCTTATTAATTTCCTTTAATAATTCATCTTGCACTTCTTCATAAATTTCTCTTTCTATCACATTATTTTGAAGCAGCTTTCTATTTAGTATTAACTCTATCTCTAACTTGACATGTTTATTAGATACAATTTGTTTTTCTTGCACTTTGCTGTCACCTCTCGATTTAATAAATATTCAAAGTTAGATTAATCTATTCTATCAGGTCATATATATCATCACCTCCTTTGCTTTTTTTGCACACAAAAATAGCAAGTCTTATTTTTAACTTGCTGTTTTCGCTACTTACTATTTACTTTTGGACACAATACACCCTTTGGCATATTTTTCACTAGAGCAACTTAAGTGTAATGTATTTACACCATTTTGCTCCTTTACCTTTGCCTAAAAACGCAAAGTACTTACTTTACCTTTGTTTTCACAAAGTAAATAACTGATAAAATCAGCTTTACCCATTCTTCATGGTTCCAACTATATACATAAATATTATATAGTGGCTTTTTCTTAATACAACCTTATTATACACTATTCTTTTTTAAAATGGAATATATACGGCTATATTTTTTCTTTCGCTTGTAGATGTAGTATTCTTTGTACTTTAATATATCCATCTTTAAAATTATCTTTCAAGTTCTTGTTCATTTCCTTGCTTTTCTACTATTTCAACTTTCTTACTTTCTTCTAATGTTGCAGTATCTGCTTGCATTGGTTCACTTACCATAGTAGTTAATTCTTTTCTAAAATCTTCAAACACTTGTGTAAATGCCTCATTTGTAGGTCTTGCTTCTTGTTGTGCTTCTCTTAAAGAAGAAACTACTTCTAATACATCGCTTGTTAAAGTTCTAGCAGTCTCTACATCAATACTACTACTTCCTGAAATTGCTTGTACCTTTTGAATGGCTTCTTTAGAACGTCTGCTTTCTTCTCTTAGCATACCATTCATTGATTGTACAAATTGATTATGAATGTCTGCTGATTGAATTAGTGATTCATTTGCTTGTGCTGTTACTACAATTCCCTTTAGTTCTGGTAATAAGGTAGATAAATCTTGGTCATAGTCACTTGCAAGTTCTTCGTGATGTTGAGCTAAAAGTCTAACCATAATTGCTTTTGTTGCTGCACTAATAGCGACTCCTTGTAAATTTTCTAGTTTTCTTTGAATACGATTTCTGATTCCCGTATTTCTGATTTGGCTGTCTATTTGCACCAATGATAGCTCATTATCTTCTACTGTTTCACCTTTTTGTTCTAAATTATTTAACAGTTGTGTTAGAGCAATCATTTGATATTGTAAATTTTGATACTGTGTAGCTGAATTTTGGGCCATTATTTGTAATTTTTGTGCATTAATTGCAAGTTCATTTCTGATACTCTCTAATTTTTCACGAATAGTTCCTATATTATCTAGCACTTTTGTTCTTCTATATCTTTCTACTTCTGCTATTTGTTTTGGCTTATTTAGTAATGTTCTAGCAGCTTTGGTAATTGATTTAGAACTTTTTAAAGTTGCTAAAAATCCTTGTTTTTGTTCATCACTGTTTCCACCATTAACATCTAACATTAAATCAGTAAACATTTCATCAATACTAATATCATGTGTTTTTAAATTTCCTATCAGTCTATCTAGTTCTTCATAAATTTTTTCTACTTCTGCTCTTCCAAAAGTGTCAATTGTTTGTGGATCCAAAGTATCTAATTGACTTAAATACTTATCTACTATTGCTTTTGCTTCTTGTGAAAGTCCTTCATATGTTGGTAATTTTCCTGATAATTTGGCTAATTGACTATTCACACTTTCTCTTAAGTCTGTTACTATTTGTGTATTTTCGTTTTCCATTTACAATTCTCCTATTTCCATATTTATTTTTACTTTTTTATCGTAAAAAAATTTCTAAAAATTTTTTACTTTCTTCTTCATCTCTTCTTTCTCTCTAAATTGTTTTTCTTCTTCCCCAGTCCATCTTTCTACTCTTTCCCAATCTATTTCAAATGGCAAATTAATTATATGTTGTTCATCTATAAATAGTGTAAATCCTATCTCTCTCCCATTCTCATATTTTGTTTCTGCTCTTACTCCTCTATGTACATTCATTCTTAAAATTTCTTTAAAATCCTTTAAATAGCTATATCTTATTTTCTCTGGTGCTGGCTCATCATAATAAGCATATTCACTTCCACCTAGAAATGTATGACATATTTCCCTTGCTCTCGTCTCCCATGGTATCTTAGTTCTCTTTACCGATCCTAAGCCTTCTCTTCCTAGCCCTACCATTACTTCTAATGATAAATCATTCCACGTACTGATTAAAGGTAGTCCCCATTCATAATCCCAATATTCTACAAACAACTTAACAAAGCTACTATTTTTCCTTACAAAAATTTTGGGAGTTTCATCAGATGCTAATTTATTATCTCTCACTACTAAATGTTCTACAGCTTCAAATATCATTGGTTTATATTCGTGACATATCGCAAGTGCATGTAATATACTTACTAAAATTTTTTGCTCTGATGATGGATTAATTATGTTACATGAAAATCAAAATCTTTGATATATCGCATAGCATTCCATAATCGTCATATCCTCATCTTTGATCCAATTTGTTAAAAAAGCATACAATAATGCAAAATTACCACACTGCACTTGTCGATTATGATAAACTCTTCTTCGTTCTTTATATGGCATTTCACTATATGGATCTCCTGCAATATTACATTTATGTGGATTAAATACTTTTCTCTTTAACAAATTCATGTATTCTTCAGGATTTTTTCCACATCTGCTACAATCGCTTTATTTAATTTACTGGCATCTTTTAACATTCCTAATGCCTTTATATGTCTTTCTTCTGCTTCCTTCTGTTCCTTTTGAACACGTTCCTTTTCTTCTTTACTCATAAAAAAAGTAGTTTTCTTTGCTTCTTTATCTAAAAGGTCAACTATTTGTTCTTCTCGTACTCCATCAATTTTCACTCTTTTCTTCGTTCCAAAGCCCTCTACTATTAACTCTTCTAGTCTTTTTATAAATCTTGTTCTTTCATTTTGACTACTATAATAGTGTAGCATGTTTTCGCTTTTGCCGTTTCCCCTCTAGCATTAACTCTATTTGTGCTCTCAATAAGCAATCAAATTTAACATCTGAAATTTCTTTTTGTAGCATTTCTCGTTTTTCTTTTGTACAATATCCACTATAGAGTTTTAATAACTCCTCTAGCCCTGAAATTTTTTTAAGACTTCAGCCATGTCTTTAAAATCTTTATAGTTTTCAGAATTTGGTATTGCTCCTAACACATCCATTATCCTTTTTTCTAACTCATCCTTAATATGATATACATATTTTTCCATTTTCCCTCTAATCTTGCTAGGTAACTAATAATAGACTTTTCTATTTCTCCATAACTTTCATAAACTTCTTGTCTCAATATTGCTTCATACATTCTGTCATATTGTGCCTCTAATTCTTCTAATTTTTGTGTTCCCTTTTTTCCCATTTCAATATCTGAAATTATTCCGAAAGTATTTTTTTAAGTTTCTATTCTTTTTTTCATTGTCTGATATTTCAGTTCTACTATTTCTAGTGTATAGTTAATTTTAGCCATATCTAACTTCTCTTTTTTATCTTGGTAGATTATATCATAATTATTCACACTTATAAATATATTATGTAATTTCATTCTAATATCTAAAATATATATCATCATATCTAAATGTACTATCTTTACTCCAATTTAATTTTAGTTTAATTCATACACTGACATCTCATCGTTTTTGACTTTCACTATAATATCATCTATTTCAATAATATTTGTTTTCTTAACTAATATTTCGTCAATTTTCTTTTTGTTCTCTTTTAAAGTTAATATATCAATTTTTCTACTTGTCTCTTTGTTATCTTTATAAGCAATATTTAATTTGTGTACCTTTGCTGTATCTATAAATGGCATTGAAATAATATATTGCTTGTCATCTGTTACATAATCTGCTTTGTCCCAGTTAGATAATAATACTTCTTTTCCTTTGTAAACTTCTTGTACGACATCATAAATATCTATATCATTTAATATCTGCATTACTTTTAAATTCTCTTCTGTTGGATTGATTATGATTACTGATTTATCGCCTATCATAAAATATCCATTTCTTTTGTTTATCAAGTTAAAGTTTTCCCAAAACACTATTACATTCTTATATGTAAACATTCTCTCAATATCAGTTACTACTTGTTTGGCATATACTGAATTATTTTTACTTGAAATATAATAAGTAATATATTTTCTATTCATATACTTTAGCTCTCCAATATATTTTCTACCCAAATTTGTATAGACTTCGCTTTCTTTTAACTCCCAACTTGGTATAAATTCTATTTCATCTTCTAATGCTAGAGTAGCAATTTTTATAATTTCTTTTATTCTTTCTTGATAATCTTTATTTCTACATAAGTTATAATTTTTAACGCCTAATTCCTTTAACAGCTTTCTTCCTTCTATATCAGTTTTTATATATCTTTTCTCTCTTTTTATATATTTTGCTTTTTCTAAGGCTTTTAACCTTTTCAAATAATAATCTTTTGACTTATATATTTTCTTGTACTCTATTGCTTTTATTTGTTTATATCTTCCTAAAAAATATATTAGCTTTATATCTCTTTCAGTTAATCTTGCTTTCATTTTCTATCGCTTTCCTTCTTTCTTTACTCCATACATCCTTTTTTAGTTTTTTATCTTTTGCTTGTATTGTACCTCTTAAACTCTATACAATATTTTTGTGTAATAGCCTATTATTTTATGCTTTTCTTGATTGCAATTCTATCCAATTTTTCTGTAACAAAAGTTTTATAAATCGGATACTTTTTAGGTATAAAATTTTTTGGGTTTTGTATCCGACTTTATTAATTATTTTCAAGCATGTTTAGGCAGAAAAATAGAAGGCACAAAATTGTCCTTCTCATTTATTATTCTCATTTAACATTTTTATCATTTTATCAAAGTCACTTTCTAATTGTTTCATTTCTCTTTCTCTATATAGTTTAAATTCTTCCTCCGCTTTTTTCATTGCTTCTTGATGAGATATTTTGCCATTGTCTTCAAGAAGTTTCCTTTTATTTTGTACTATTTGATTATCTAATTCATTTATCCAATCATTCATTGTCATTTCTCTTTGTTCCAAAGCTTGCAATTCTGCAAAATCTAAAAATTGAGATACTAAAAGGTTTAATCTTTGTAGTTCAATTTCTGACAAATAGTTTTTAGCAATTTTTACATCATCAATAGTTACATACTCTCCTTTAAAATTAGTCATTCCAACAAATGGCTTTTCATTATCTACTCTTTCATAGATAACTTCTGCTGCTGTATGTTCATGTACTGCATAATGAAGTTTATTTTGTACTGTTGCAAAAAATTTCTTTGTTAAATCAGAATGCGGATCATAATCAATAGATGTCGCATAAATATCTGTAACTTGTTGATAAAAGTTTCTTTCGGACGAGCGAATATCCCTAATCCTTTGCAATAATTCCCTAAAATATCTATTTCCACCTTGCTTCAATCTTTCATCATCCATTGTAAAGCCTTTTTGCATATATTCATGTAATCGCTGTGTTGCCCATATTCTAAACCTTGTTGCAACTTGTGATTGTATTCTATATCCTAGTGCTATTATCATATGTAAGTTATAATGATCTATATTTCTTTTAACGTTTCTATTTCCTTCTTTTTGAACTTGCAAGAAATTCTTGCAAGTTGAATCTATATTTAGTTCATCATCTCTGTATATGTTATTTATATGTTGTTCTATATTTTGCCTAGTAGTTTTATAAATTTCTGCTATTTGATATTTACTTAACCATATATCTTCATCTATAAATCTAACAGTAACTTTTGTAATTCCGTCTTCATCTTGATAAATTATTATATTATTTTCGTTTTTTGACATACATTTCCTCCATTCTTAATAGCCATTTTATCTTTATCAGTATATCATAGTAATTACTATTTTTTCAAGGATTTTTTTGCAAAAATTTGTTCTTATTCGTTTTAAACACCTTCCCGACATTAGCAAAGTGTTTTAATATTTTACAATTCTTCCTTACAAACTACATCATACCTATACTTTTCTTTTACCACATAGCCTGTCCTACTTTGATTTTGTTTTGTAGCATAGCTACTTTTCTTATGTTTTCTTTCAAATACAAAACTGCTATGTTCCTTATCATCTAAGTCATTGCAACTGTTATATCTATTCTCTATCTTGCAACCATGATAGATGTAATTGTTCCACTTTCCAAATCAGCACAAACATCTTGCACAAATCCGAAGTCTCTTTCCATCTCTTATATTTATCACTTCTTTATGTTTGAAATCCATTCCTTTTTGCCCCATTCTTTTCCTCCACATTACAAATTCCTTTCTATATATATGTAAGAAAAGAGAAAAAGTTGCTATTTTCTTTTAGCAACTTTTCATTTTCCTTCTTTAAATCAAACAAACAACACTTCTATTATCTTTTTATATCTTTCTTGCAATAACATCCTTGTCCTTTCACTTAATTTATTATAATCCCTTTCCAGCTTTTTTCTTACATATTCTTTTCCATCTCCAATAGACAAATCCATCTTTTTATATACTAAAGAAAATAGAGAAGGTATGCAATCAAAATGTGAGGTGAACCAAAAATATTGGACAAAAAATTAGTATGAAATGGAGGTTCAATTAGTATGTTTAGACACCCTTTTGAATTAAAACTAGAAATTGTTAAA
>JAAWKD010000011.1 GCA_022797215.1 Clostridia bacterium | reverse complement strand
GTATTAATGCATTAATACAATTATACAATATTTTTCTATTTTGTCAAGTATCTTATCTAAAATTTAATACATTAAAAAAACAATTACAGTAATAAAGCTTGTAGTCTGTACAAAAATAAACAAACTTATTAGTATAATTGTTTTAATATTTTATTAATTTAAGGTATGTCCCCATTCTGATGAAGAAACGAACGCTGCCAGTGGCAGAAACAGTGAGTTTCTGAATATGCATAAACTATTGTTGTAGGCTTTGCGTAGTCAAAGAATACAACAATTAGTTTGATGCTCGCTATTTATTCAACTCTTCTAAGAACATCTTGTTAAGCATTTGTGGATTTGCTTTTCCTTTGGTTTCTTTCATGGCTTGTCCAACCAAGAAACCTAATGCTCTATCTTTTCCTGCTTTGTAATCTACTATAGATTGTGGGTTATTTTCTAATATCCTTGTCACTACTTCTTTAATAGCTCCTTCATCAGAAATTTGAAGCCATCCATTTTCTTTGATAATTTCTTCTGGATCTCTTGGATTTTCAAATAACTCCTCTAATACCTTTTTACCAATTGCAGAACTGATGGTTCCCTTCTCAATTAACTCTATCATTTTTGCTAACTGATTCGCTGTAAATGGTATTTGTTCTGGTTCTATTTCTTTCTCATTTAGAATTCTTGAAACATCTGATAATAGCCAGTTTGCTACTGCTTTTGGATTACCACACATCGCTAAAGCATCTTCAAACATATTCGATAAATACTTAGATGCTGTTAACATTCTACTATCTTTTTCAGACAATTTATATTCAGTCAAATATCTTACACGTCTACTTTCTGGTAATTCTGGCAAGTTCTTTCTAATATTTTCAATATATTCCTCTGATAAACGAATAGCCACTAAATCCGGTTCTGGGAAATAACGGTAATCTTGTGCATCTTCTTTATCTCTCATAGAAAAGGTCTTTCCTGATACATCATCCCATCTTAGAGTTTCTTGTGTAATGATTCCACCTTCTTCTATGACTTCAATTTGCCTTTCTGCCTCATATTCAATGGCTCTTACCATAGATCTAAAAGAGTTCATATTTTTCATCTCAGTACGTGTACCAAATTCTTTAGCACCTTTTTTTCTAACAGATACATTAACATCTGCTCTTAAGGATCCTTCTTGCATTTTACAATCTGAAACTTCAATATATTCTAAAATAGATTTGATTTTTCTTAAATAATTTTCTGCATCTTTACTTGACCTCATATCTGGTTCTGATACAATTTCAATTAATGGTACACCTGCTCTATTTAAGTCAACTAGACTTCCTCCTCCGAACTCATTATGATTTAGTTTCCCTGCATCATCTTCTATATGAATTCTAGTAATTCCAATTTTCTTTTTTTCTCCATCTTCTTCAATTTCTACTTCTCCATGTTCACAAAGTGGTTTATCAAATTGTGATATTTGATAAGCTCTTGGAGTATCAGGATAAAAATAGTTTTTTCTATCATTTTTGCTATCTCTTGCAATTGTACATCCAGTTGCTAGTCCTGCTTTTACTGCATATTCTACCACTTTTTCATTTAATACTGGAAGTGTACCAGGCATTGCTGTACAAATTGGACAGATATGAGTATTTGGATCTGCTCCAAATTCAGTCTCACAACTACAAAAGATTTTTGTCTTAGTAGAAAGTTCTGCATGTATTTCAAGTCCAATGACTACTTCATAATCTTCTCGTGACATTTATTTTCCTCCTTCAATTTTTTTAAATTAAGTATTACATTTATAAATTCTCTAAAGCTTTTGAATGACAAGATCAAACATTGTAATATACTTAAATTAAAAATTTAGGTTGATAATTTTCTCTAAATTTTGTTTTTTGCTCATACGTATATGCTACATTTAAAATAGTTTCTTCTGCAAAACGGTTTCCGATTAATTGCATCCCAATAGGCATCCCTTTACTATCTACTCCACAAGGAATTGAAATTCCTGGAAGTCCTGCAATATTTACTGAAACTGTACAAATATCTGATAAATACATTTCTAATGGATTATTAGATTTTGTTCCTATTTCAAAAGCTACATTTGGTGATGTTGGAGTTAATAACACATCATATTTTTCAAATGCTTCATCAAATTTTTGTTTTACTAAAGTTCTTACCTGTTGTGCTTTTTTGTAATAAGCATCATAATAACCAGAAGATAATACATAAGTACCTAAAATAATTCTTCTTTTTACTTCAGCTCCAAATCCTTCACTTCTAGAATTTTTGAATAGTTCTTTTAGATTTGTATAATTCTCTGTTCTATATCCATAGCGAATCCCATCAAATCTTCCTAAGTTAGAACTTGCTTCTGCACAAGCAATGATATAGTAAGTAGCTAAAGCATAATTTGCTACATCTAAAGAACACTCCTCTACAATTGCTCCTAGCTCTTTATATTGTTCAATTGCCTGTTCTAATTTTTCTTTTACTTCTGGATTAATTCCCTCTCCATACCATTCCTTTGGAATTCCAATTTTCAAACCTTTTACATCATTTTTTAGTGCCTTTGTATAATCTTTTTTCTCTAAGTTCATAGATGTTGAATCTTTTTCATCATGTCCACTAATTAAGTTTAATAAAATAGCACTATCTTGTACATCTTTTGTAATTGGTCCAATTTGATCTAAAGAAGATGCAAAGGCTACTAATCCATAGCGGGATACCAATCCATAAGTTGGTTTTAATCCTACTACACCACAAAAACTAGCAGGTTGACGAATAGATCCTCCTGTATCAGATCCTAGTGCCCATGGTACTAAGTTTACCGCTACTGCTGCAGCACTTCCCCCAGATGATCCCCCTGGTACAGTACTCAAATTCCATGGATTTTTAGTCTTCTGAAAATAGGAATATTCCGTAGAAGCTCCCATAGCAAACTCATCCATATTAAGTTTTCCTAGTGGTATCAATTCTTCTTGATTTAGCTTTTCTGTTACTGTTGCATCATATGGAGCAACAAAATTTTCTAGCATCTTAGATGCGCAAGTTGTCTTAACACCTTTCATACAAATATTATCTTTAATTCCTACTGGAATTCCTGCAAAAGGTGATGTTATTTCACCTTTTGCTTTTTTCTCATCTATTTTCTTTGCCTTTTCTACTGCTTCATCTGTTAAAGTAGTAATAAAAGCTTGTACCTCTTGTTCTTTCTCATTTATTCTTTCTACATAAGCCCTTGTAACTTCAGTGGCTGTTAATTCTTTTTTTTCTAACTTTTCTTTCAATTCATGTACAGTTAAATCTGTTATATTCATTGTTAGCCCTCCTTTTTTCTAAGGTCTACAATTTCGCTTTGCCACATATAAGCTATCTGTAGCTCACTTCGTTACGCATAAGTTATCTGTAAAGTCACTTCGTTCCTAACAGCTAACTTAACTTTCGTTTCGCACAGTTAACTTAATTTAGCTTTGCTCAATTGCATCTCTACTCTGTAACTCGCTTTGCTCGAACAGATTAGAGAACTTTAGGTATCTTAAACATATTTCTCTCTGCTTCTGGTGCATTACTCATTAATAACTCATTAGCTTCAAATGTTTTTATTTCGTCTTTACGAAATGCATTATAACTATCATTCGCTCCAATTGTTTCTGCTAAATTCTCTACTGGAGCCTTGCTAACAATATTTGCAAAATTTAAAATATCTTGTAAGTTTAGCAAATAGTTGTCTATTTCTTCCTCTTTTAAATTTAGACTTGCCAAATTTGCAATGTGTAATAACTCTTCTCTTGATACTTGCACTCTAGTCCAACTCCTCTCTTTTCTATGTGCTTTATTATATCCGTTTTTTCCATAAAATACAAGCATTACTTGTAAAAAACCTATTCCTGCTTCTCGGCTAGGTATCTTTACTCGTAATGCTTGTATCTATTTCAACTATAGATATTATCTTAAGCTTCTCTTCCATAATAGCTGTCTAATAAGATTTGTTTTAGTTCTTCTACTAATGGAAGTCTTGGATTTGCAGTAGTACATTGGTCTTCAAATGCTCTATCTGCTAACATATCTACTTTACTTAAGAACTCTTGCTCTGATATTCCAGCTTCTTGGAAAGACCTTGGAATATTTAAGTCTGCATTTAATTTTTGAATTTCTGAAATTAAGGAATTGACTCCTTCGTCATTTGTATATGCAGGGAAATTCATTCTTCTTGATAAATCTGCATATTTTTGGTCTGCTATAAAGTACTCATATTTAGGGAATGATACAAATTTACTTGGCATTTTGCTATTATAACGAACTACATATGGTAATAAAATAGCATTAATTCTTCCATGTGGCATATGAAACTCTGCACCTATCTTGTGTGCTAAAGAGTGATTAATTCCCAAGAAAGCATTTGTAAATGCCATACCAGCAATGGTACTTGCATTATGCATTTTCTCTCTTGCAAAGCTATTGTCTCCATGATAATATGCTTCTCTTAAATTCTTAAATACTAGTTCTACCGCCTTTTCTGCCAATCCATCTGTATAATCTGATGCCATGTTTGAAACATAAGCTTCAATAGCATGTGTTAATACATCCATTCCTGTATCTGCTGTAATAGTTTGTGGTAAGCTCATAACTAAATCTGGATCTATAATTGCTACATCTGGTGTTAATTCATAATCTGCTAATGGATATTTCTTGTTATTTACTTTATCAGAAATAACAGCAAACGATGTTACTTCAGAACCTGTTCCAGATGTTGTTGGAATTGCTACCATTTTTGACTTATTTCCTAATGTTGGGAATTTATACGTACGTTTACGAATATCCATAAATTTTAGCTTCATACCTTCAGCATCTGCCTCTGGATGTTCATAGAATAACCACATTCCTTTTGCAGCATCAATGGCACTTCCTCCACCTAATGCAATAATAACATCAGGATTAAAGCCTCTCATCATTTCTACTCCTCTATATACAGTTTCAAATGATGGGTCTGACTCTACATCTGAAAAAATTTGTGAATGTACATATCCTTTTCTTTTTCTTAGGTGATATAAGATTTTATCTACATAGCCGAATTTTACCATTCCTGGGTCTGTTACAATAAATGCTCTTGAAATATTAGGCATCTTTTCTAAGTATTGAATAGAGCCTGCTTCAAAATAGATTTTATCAGGAATTTTGAACCATTGCATATTAACTCTCCTTTTTGCTACTCTTTTTACATTTACTAGATTAACGCTTGATACATTTGCTGTTGTAGAGTTTCCACCAAAAGTTCCACAACCAAGAGTCAATGATGGCATATTGGTATTATAAATATCACCAATTGCTCCATGAGTAGATGGAGAATTGACAATAATTCTTCCTACTTTTACTCGTTCTGAGAATTTGCGAATGGTTTCTTTATCTTCTGAATGAATAACTGCTGAATGTCCTAGCCCACCAAATTCAATTAGTTTTTCAGCAAGTTCAATTCCTTCATCTGCACCTTTTACAATATAGTAAGCAAGTACAGGGCTTAACTTTTCTTTTGAAAATGGATATTCAATGCCTACTCCATTTTCTTTTAGTACTAATACTTTTGTATCTTGTGGTACTTCTATTCCTGCTCCTTTTGCTATATCATAAGGACTTTTTCCTACGATATCCGCATTTAAGGCACATCCCTTTTCTTCAATGAACATACTATCTCTTAATTTTTGTGTTTGTTCTGCATTTAAGAAATAGCATCCTGCTTCCTTCATTAATCTCTCAAATTCTTTGCTAATTTCTTTATCTACAATAACAGATTGCTCAGAAGCACAAATCATACCATTATCGAAAGATTTTGATAATACTAAATCATTAACAGAAGTTTTTAATTTAGCTGTTTTATCAATATAGCAAGGAACATTTCCTGGTCCTACACCTAAGGCTGGTTTTCCACAAGAATAAGCTGATTTTACCATTCCGCTTCCACCAGTTGCTAAAATCAAATTAACATCTGGGTGATTCATTAAAAGTGTAGTTGCTGTAATAGATGGCTCTGGAATCCATAAAATACAATCTTCTGGTGCCCCTGCTTTAACTGCTGCATCTCTTAAAATTTCTGCTGCTCTACTACTGCTTTTTTGTGCTGATGGGTGAAATCCAAAAATGATAACATTTCTTGTTTTAGCTGCAATAATAGACTTAAACATAGTTGTAGATGTTGGGTTTGTTACAGGTGTAACACCTGCTATAATACCAATTGGCTCTGCAATTTCTTCATATCCTTCTTCTTCATTTTCAGAAATAACACCAACTGTTTTATCATATTTGATACTATGATAAATATATTCTGTTGCAAACATATTCTTTGTAATTTTGTCTTCGTAAATTCCACGTCCTGTTTCTTCTACTGCCATTTTAGCAAGTTCCATATGATGTTCTAAACCTGCCATAGACATTTGTTTAATGATTTCGTCTACTTGCTCTTGGTCTAGCTTCAAATATTCTTCTGATGCCTTTTTTGCTCTTTCTACTAAGCCATTAATCATATCTTGAATACGATTTTTCTCTTCTTCACTAATTTCTTTTGCCATTTTCTTATCTCCTTTTTTGTATTTTTTCAAAATTCATACATCTTTTTATTGTATTAAAACTCTCCTAAAAAATGCAAAATTTTAATTGCTTTTGTTTTATTATTTCCATTGTTTCCTATTATATACTAACAACTTTTTATTGTAAATGATTTTTTTCAATTTTGCAGTTTTACATAAAGTATGGTATAATATTGTTATTCGTATACTTTGTGTATACCAAAAAATTTTTAGGAGGAATTATCATGTGTAATTCTAAGGAAGAAAAGGTCTTTCGGAAAGAAGGAAAAAAAGCCTCTGCTGGTGTAGAGAACATTCTCGGACTGCTATGCTTGGTATGTATTGCTCTCATTATTCGTGCATTGTTTTTGGTAATAGTAAGTATGTTTCAACTTAATTCTTCCTCCCTTATGGCCGCCTTTAGTCATCTCATAATTGCCTTATTCATTCTTTGGTTGATATCGCTGATTTCTTCTTTCACCACTTCACCATCTTATACCCTTACGCTGAGAGAAGACACACTGATTTACAAAGCCGAAAATGATATGGTTGTTCTTCAGTTGCCATGTTCTGTAAAAAAGACCAATTCAACAATTACTTTTAGCCATAATGACATGAAGATTGTCCTTGGCTACACAGAGCAAGAAGATACTGAACTACTAGAATTCCTCAAAGATATCATAAATTGATGGTATCATAAGGGACGTAGGATATTACATTCTACGTCCCTTGTTACTTTTATTTAACTCTTTTGCTTTCACAAGCTTCTATTTCATCACGAATTGCTTTGGCTACAAATTGGTTTAGCGAAATATTAAAACTTTCCGCAAATAATGTAGCTTTTCTGTGTAATTCTGGCTCTATACGTACATTAAAACTCCCTTTATATTGTTTTTCTGGTATAGAATTAGTCCCTTTACAAGTCTCTAAATAGCTATCTATTGCATCTTGAAAATCCTTTTTTAGTTCTTCAACAGTATCCCCTTCAAATGAAATACTAGCATGTTCCAACCCATCTATTGAACCACAAAAACATTCATCTTCATCACTATATTTAATCTTTGCCCAATATCCTTTGTACGTCATTATATTATCCATTTCTACCTCTCCCTTCTCTGCATAAACCAATTCCTATTAATATATTTTTTATTTGGTATGGTTTTAATATATTTCCTGTATTGTGTGGTTTATGTAATTCTATAGTCACATCACATCTTTCATTTTTAAATTTTACTCTTGAACCAGAAGTCTTACCTTTATTATATTCTATAAATCCAAGTTGTTCTACCAAAGTTTTTAATTCTTGATAGGTAAAATCTTTTGGTTTGCTATATAGCCTTGTTAATAGTTTTTCTATCTTACTCATATATTATACTCCTTCTCTTGATTTTTTGCAACTAATAAATAGTTGCAAACTTTAAGTTCTCATTTCCTTACTCTTTGCTTGTTTCATCTCTTCTATATGTGTTCTATGGATATTCCTTTATTTTCTTTTTTACTTTCAAATTTCCGCCTACTACTAATAGTTATAGTAATTTCTCCACTTTCATCCGTCCTATAAATTCTACTTCCGCAAATTGGTCAAACTGTCCAATGTCACTTGACTTGGATGTCCAAACATATTCTTTTCTCCAACTCCTATTAATGCAATCTTTGGCTTCACTAACTCTAAAAATTCTATTGTAGAAGATGTTTTAGAACCGATGATGTGCTACTTTTAAGATATTTGCTTGCAATTCATTTGTATCTTGATACATCTGTATCAACTGTTTTTCTGCTATTTTCTCTATATCTCCTGTAAGCAATATACTCAATTCTTTACCTGGTTTTGGCTGATATATAAACTTTGCTACTAATGAATTGTTATTTAATACATTTTCCTTAATAAGTTCCTGTTTTGGAAAAAGAATCGACAAATAACATTTTTTATCTAGGTTAATCCTATCTCCTGCTTGTACTGATATAACCTTCACCTTCCTTGCTTTGGCTATTTTCAAAAACTGTATATAATTATTAGACTTCTCACCTTGGTTACTAATAACAGCATTTTTTACCTTTAGCTTTTCCATTACACTTAACAGCCCTTGACAATGGTCACTATCAAAATGAGAAAAAATCATATAATCAATGCTCATAATTCCTTTATCTAATAAATAGGGAATTACTGTCTTTTCTCCTACATTAAAACTACCAGTTTCACTTCCCCCACCATCTATCAATATGGTTTTGCGAGACGGCGTTTGAATTAACATACTATCTCCTTGCCCCACATCAATAAAGGAAATGGTTAATTTGTTATCAGGAATGATTTGTAAAATAGAGGGAGAAATAACAAGAAGAAGTAGCATAGCTATGATAGCTTTTCGATATTTAAGCATAAATGAATATTGGAGAAATAATTTAGCTTTATGAAAAAAGATAAGTATTAGAACTAGATAATATAATAGAATTTGCCATATTTTAGGCGTTGGAACTAAAATCTGTGAAAAGGGTAAATTACTTGAAACTTGTGCTATCCATATAAGTATTTGTAAAACAGAATATAAAAGCAAAGAAATTAACTTTGCTAGAGGTAATATCAAAAACGATATCATAAATATCATTCCTAAAATCAAGCTAATCCCTAAAATAGGGCTTGCCAATAAATTAGAAATGAAAAGAGTAAGTGAAATTGTATTAAAGTAATACATCATAATAGGAATAATAACTAAATTAGCCGATAGAGTAACCATACACATTTCTTTTACTTTGTGTAATGTCTTTTCTACTAGTACTCCCCTTTTACTCGTAAACTTTTCTTTTTTAGTATCATCTTTCATTCTTTGTAACTTCTTAGAAAAAACTACTATTCCAATAGTTCCACCAAAAGAGAGCTGAAATCCAATCTCTAATAAAGCATATGGATTTATGAGAAGAATGATAAAACTACTCATTGCTAAATTTTGATAAGTATCTGATTTTCTAAATAAGATACTTGCTAACAATTGTAAAATCACCATAATACAACTTCTAGTAACAGATGGAGTAAATTCTGTTAAGGCCATAAAGAAAATGAAAAAGAGAATTAAAATGCCCTTTCCCCACCTTTTATGAAGTTTTAACTTTTGAATAAAAGTAGTTATCCCTAGTAAAATGTATGAAACATGAGCACCTGAAATAGCTAGCATATGGGATAAACTACTTTTTCGAAACGTCTCTTGTATATCTTCTGATAATTGCGTTTTCTCACCTATCAATAATCCTGTACACAAATTAGCAATATCTTCTGGCAAAATTCTTCTTACTTTTGCTACTATATTTTGTCTAATATCATGTATAGCTCTTGCAACCACACCAGTCTGATTTTTACCTACCACCTTTATTTCCTCTGCTTTTATCGTAGTTATTCCTGCTATCCCCTTTGTTTTAAGGTATTTGCTATAATCAAATCCTCCTTCATTTCTAGCTTCATCTGGCTGTTCATAAATTCCCTTAAAGTAGACCATATCTCCATATTCCAATAAAATCTTCTTTTCTTTTTGCCTTTTTACATTTAACACCATTTTAAAGTTTTGCTTTTTATCTTGTCCCTTTATCTTTATTACTTGAATATAGTAAACATCTTTATACTCCTTTTCTATCCTATCTTTGATAACAATTGCTTGTACTTCAACTTCCTTTTGAGCATATTTCTGATTTATGTTTGCATAGTTATTTTCTTGTAAGCAAATATGACTATAAAATAGGATAAAACTAATTAAAAATATAGCAAAAACTTTTCCTTTCTTTTTTATAAGCTTTGTAAAAAGTAATATCATGAATATAATGAATAAAATAAAAAACATGACAAAAAGAGCTATACCTCTAAAGTATAGCCCCACAATAATTCCCAATATTCCACCTATGGTAGCAATACAAAATGGCCTCATTCTTCCACCTTTCTATTGCCCCCTAGTTATTTAATTTTCCTATTTTTCTTGTATCTATATTATTGAATAATTCTTAATGCTCCGCAAAATCTGCCTTTATACATTCCATTTAAGTCGGAAATATTTACTTTCATAACTGTACTATCCGCATGAATAAATTTTCCATCACTAATATAAATTCCACAATGTCCACAAGGTGCACCTGATACATAGTCTGTTAAAAATACAATGTCACCCATTTTTAAATCACTTTGTTTTGTAATTTTAATTCCTTTTCCACTATTGTATTGTGATACTGTGTAATGTGGAAGACTTACTCCAAAGTGCTTATATACATACATCGTAAATCCTGAACAGTCAAAAGTTCCATTTGAACCATCTCCACCCCATACATATTTATGACCTAAATATTTTTTCGCATAAGCAACTACATCTGTCCCTTTTATACTACTAGAAGTTGTATTGTTACTGATTATATTTTTATTACTATTGGTTGTGGTAGTTTTATTTGCCGTTTTTGTAGCAGTGGTGGTAGTTTCTTCCTTTTTATTTTCTGCACTTTCTTTGCTACTTCTAGAATCTGTTAAACTTCTATTTGTCACTTTTGCTGTATCTGACACATAGTCTTTTGAAACATAGCCTGTATCACTGCCTGCTTTTATTTTATACCATTTTCCCTCTTCTCCTAAAATTGTAATTTTTGCATTTAGTTTTAGAGTTTTTATGATGGAATAAGTTGTACCAGCACCTTTTCTCATATTAACTTCTTCTTCACTAATATAACCTGTTTTTTCAGTTGTTGTACCTTGAGAATTTGAAGAAGTATCAGTTGGTTTAGTACTTACTTGTGTAGTAGTTTTCGCATCTTCTAAACTAGTTGTTCTAACCCATCCGCTTATCTCATCTGTTTGAATATATGACCATCCTGATGTTTCTGTCAGTACAAGAACTGTGTCAGAAGTCTTTGCATTTCCTATATCACTTGCATGAACCAATGGCAAAATTTTAATTGTGCTATTTTGTTTTAGTTTCTTATTCACTGGTTGTGTGCTACTTGTTTGAGTTGTATCTCCTTCATTATCTGCTTGGTTATTTGTTTCTGCATTACTCTGACTATTTGTTGTTTGATTTGTTTGTTCATTGTTAGTTTGTGTACTATTATTTTGATTTCCATTAGTATTTTGAGTTGTAATATTATTCTGTGTATTTGTTGTATTAGAATTACTTTGATTATTAGAAACTTTTCCTTGTAGTTTTGCGTAATCTTTGCTAACATATCCTGTATAATTTTTATACTTTATTTGATACCAATTACCTTTTTCTCCAATATATTCACATTCTACATCTTCAGATAGCCTGGCAACCACACTTGAATTAGTTGATGCTTCTTTCCTAATGTTTACTACTTCTCCTGTAATCTTTACAGTAGCTGCATTGGTATATGTTGAAATTGTTAATAATGTTACAGCTGTAAGAGTTCCTGTAAGTAATGCTTTTTTAAAATTCTTCATTTGATAAGAATCTCTCCTTTTTCTTTTTATCTTTCTTATGGGTATTCATTTCTTATCCTTTGTTACAGTTAATAGTATATAATTAATGACTAAAAAAGTCAATTATTCTATGACTTTTTGCTAAACAAAAATACCTTAAACATTAAGTTTTTTCCTTATTGTTTAAAGTATCCTTTTCATATCATACATAATATGGATTTGGTTTAAATAGTAATGATATAAAATCAATTAACACACCTATTCCAAATAATCCACCTGTAAAAATATATACTATACCTAAAAGAATTTTTCCTTCATAAAATTTATGAACTCCTATTACTCCAAAGAAAAAACATAATAACAATGCAATCCATTTATTTTTCATCTTTTATTTCTACTCCTTTTTAATCGTCTAGAAATATTATATTACAAAATATGACAAAAAGCAAGGTATTATAATTTCTTGTAATCCTTGCTTTTTCTAAATATAATCTTATTCATATATATTCTTCCTATGTCCCACCTCTAATACGAGTACTATAATCTCTTGTTCTTGTATCTCACAAATTACTCTATAATCGCCTATTCTATATCTCCATTGCCCCGATTTATTCTCTACTAATCCCTTTCCATGTACCCTTGGATTTTCACACCCCTCAATATTCTTTTCTAACCAACCGAATAATTAATGCCACTGTGTACTTATCTATTTTTTTTAGTTGTTTTTTTGCTTTTTCTGTAAATACAATTCTATATTGCACTATAGCTCCAACTCCTTTTTCACTTCTTCCATAGTATATGTTTTAGGATTTTTCTTGTAATCTTCCATTGCTTTTTTATAACACTCTAAGTCATATTCATCTTCTATTTTTTCCAATACTGCATTTCTTATTAAATCTGATAAAGAAATGTTATTCATCTCAGCATAGGCTTTTATCAATTCTGTATCTTTATCGCTTAATCTTACCGAAATAGTCATCCCTATCAACTCCCTTCTGTTATTATTGTACTACATTGTATTACGTTTTGTCAATATTGTTATCACTATTTTAAGTAAAACTTTGCAATTTTATGCTTTTTCTATTGATAATCGCTCATATTTGATATTTATGTAAATTTGTGCTATAATTATTCTATCACTGTAATGTGAAACTTTATTTCGTTGGAGGAATTTATATGGATAAAGCATATTCTCGGGTAATTGTAGTAATCATTGTTATGTACCTTTTTGTTCTGGTAAAACTGCTTCTTAATAAACGCATTAAAAATCCACAGTTGATTGACAATATTGGTAGAGTCATTATGGTTGCTTGCCTTATCTGGTATTTTCTTATTCCTTAGCCAACAAAAGTAGTAGGTATTGATACCTACTACTTTTTTATATTTCAAGTTATATCTTATTCAATAACTTCTGATACTACACCAGAACCTACTGTACGTCCACCTTCACGAATAGCGAATCTTAATCCGTTTTCGATAGCGATTGGAGTAATAAGTTCGATAGTCATATCTACGTTATCTCCTGGCATAACCATTTCTGTTCCAGCTTGTAAATCAATAACACCTGTAACGTCTGTTGTTCTGAAATAGAATTGTGGTCTATATCCATTGAAGAATGGTGTATGACGTCCACCTTCTTCTTTTGTTAGAACGTATACTTGAGCTTTGAATTTTGTATGTGGATGAATTGTTCCAGGTTTTGCTAATACTTGACCTCTTTCAACTTCATCTCTTTGAGTTCCTCTTAATAGAACACCAATGTTGTCTCCAGCTTCTGCTTGATCCATTGTTTTTCTGAACATTTCAACACCAGTAACAACTGTTTTAGCAGATTCTTTTGAAAGACCTACGATTTCAACTTCGTCTTGTAATTTTACTTGTCCTCTTTCAACTCTACCTGTAACAACTGTACCTCTACCACTGATTGTCATAACGTCTTCGATTGGCATTAAGAATGGTTGGTCAATTGGTCTTTCAGGTGTTGGGATATAGCTATCAACTGCATCCATTAATTCTTTCATTGGAACATATACAGCGTCATTAGGATCTGTAGATGTACTTTCTAATACTTTTAATGAAGAACCTTTAACGATTGGAATTTCGTCTCCTGGGAAATCATAGCTTGATAATAAGTCTCTAACTTCCATTTCAACTAATTCTAATAATTCAGGATCATCAACCATATCGCATTTGTTTAAGTAAACAACGATATATTTAACACCTACTTGTCTAGCTAACAAGATATGCTCTCTTGTTTGAGGCATTGGTCCATCAGCTGCTGATACTACTAAGATAGCTCCATCCATTTGTGCAGCACCAGTAATCATGTTCTTTACGTAGTCAGCGTGTCCTGGGCAGTCAACGTGTGCATAGTGTCTGTTATCTGTTTCATATTCAACGTGAGCTGTGTTAATTGTAATTCCTCTTTCTCTCTCTTCTGGAGCACCATCAATTTGATCGTATGCTTCATATTGAGCTTTTCCTAATAAGTTTAGGTATTTTGTAATAGCTGCTGTTGTTGTTGTTTTACCATGGTCAACGTGTCCGATTGTACCAATGTTAACGTGTGGTTTTGTTCTTTCAAATTTTGCTTTAGCCATTTAAATTTTCCTCCTTAAAATTTTTTTATTTTTAATATTAATGTCATTTCATTAAACACTTGTATTTTATACTATTTCTAGCTTAAAAGCAAGTATTTTTTGAAAATTATTATTTTATAGTTAATTTTTGATGTTTAATCTTAGTACTAAACATCTTCAATTCACATAAATTAGTCTTGTTTCTTTGCTCTTGATGCAACAATTGTATCAAATACTGATTTTGGAACTTCTTCATAATGGCTTGGTTCCATTGAATAAGTACCTCTACCTTGTGTTTTTGAACGTAAGTCTGTTGCATATCCAAACATTTCTGATAATGGAATAAATGCTCTAATAATTTGGTTACCTTGAACAGCTTCCATTCCTTCCATTCTACCACGTCTTGAGTTAATATCTCCAATAACATCTCCCATGTATTCTTCTGGAACTGTTACTTCAACTTTCATGATTGGCTCTAAAATAACTGATTTAGCTTGTTTACATCCTTCTTTGAATGCCATAGAACCAGCAATTTTGAATGCCATTTCTGAAGAGTCAACTTCGTGGTAAGAACCATCTACTAATGTAGCTTTAAAGTCAATTACAGGGTAGCCTGCTAAGATACCGCTATTAGCAGCCTCTCTAACACCTTCTTCGATTGGTTTGATGTATTCTTTTGGAACAGCACCACCAACGATTTTGCTTTCAAATTCAATTCCTTTTCCAGCTTCTAATGGTTCCATTTCTAGCCATACATCACCGTATTGTCCACGACCACCAGATTGACGAATGAATTTACCTTGTACTTTAACTTTGTTTCTAATAGTTTCTTTGTAAGAAACTTGTGGTTTACCTACACTACATTCAACCTTGAATTCTCTTTTTAAACGGTCAACGATGATATCTAAGTGTAATTCACCCATACCAGCAATGATAGTTTGACCGGATTCTTGATCTGTCCAAGTTTTGAAAGTTGGATCTTCTTCAGCAAGTTTTGATAAAGCAATTCCCATTTTTTCACTATTTGCTTTATCTTTTGGCTCAATAGCGATATCAATAACTGGCTCTGGGAATTCCATTGATTCTAGAATAATTGGGTGTGCAGGATCACATAATGTATCACCTGTTCCAACATCTTTTAATCCTACTGCCGCTGCAATATCACCTGCATATACTTTATCAATATCTTCTCTGTGATTTGAGTGCATTAATAGAATTCTTCCCATTCTATCTTTTTTATCTTTGTTTGCATTTAAAATGGTTGAACCTGCATCTAATGTACCAGAATATACTCTGAAGAAGCAGATTTTTCCAACAAATGGATCTGTTGCAATTTTAAATGCTAAAGCTGCAAATGGTTCACTGTCAGATGTTTTTCTTTCAGCTTCATTTCCATCCATATCCACACCTTTAATATCTGCAATATCAAGTGGTGATGGCATAAATTCTACAACTGAATTTAGTAATTCTTGTACACCTTTATTCTTATAAGAAGAACCACAGCATACAGGAATCATTTTATTTCCAATTGTACCTAATCTGATACCTTTTTTGATTTCTTCTTCAGATAGTTCTCCACCATCTAAATATTTCATCATTAATTCGTCATCTTGTTCTGCTGCTGCTTCTATTAGGTTTGCTCTATATTCTTCTGCTTGTGCTTTCATATCTTCTGGTATATCTGTTTCTTCAATTTCTTTTCCTAAATCATCTTTATGAATGAAAGCTCTCATTTTAATTAAGTCTACAACACCTTTGAAATTTTCTTCTGATCCAATTGGTAATTGAATTGGAACTGCATTTGCTTTTAATCTATTTTTCAATTGATCAACGCAAAGCATAAAGTCAGCACCAGTAGTATCCATTTTGTTTACATATACCATTCTTGGAACTGAGTACTTATCAGCTTGTCTCCAAACTGTTTCTGTTTGTGGTTGAACACCACCTTTAGCTGCTAATACTGTAACAGCACCATCAAGTACTTTTAAAGATCTTTGAACTTCTACAGTAAAGTCTACGTGTCCAGGAGTATCAATGATATTGATACGGTGTCCTAGCCATTGACAAGTTGTAGCAGCAGAAGTAATTGTAATACCTCTTTCTTGCTCTTGAACCATCCAGTCCATTGTTGCTCCACCATCGTGAACCTCACCAATTTTGTGAGTTTTTCCAGTATAGAAAAGTATTCTCTCTGTTGTGGTTGTTTTTCCTGCATCAATGTGAGCCATGATTCCTATATTTCTTGTTTTCTCCAAAGGAAACTCTCTTCCAGCCACCTTTTTATCCTCCTCTACTATTTTTATTTTTCTAACGAGGACACATTCTTCCCCTTGGCATTCCTTTAGGGACAGAATGTGTCCCCGCTGGTTTTATTGTATTTCTAGGGATAAGCTTTGTCCTGCGTGGGGTTGACTAAAACTTATAATGAGCAAAAGCTCTATTTGCTTCAGCCATTTTATGCATATCTTCTTTCTTCTTGAAAGCTCCACCATTTCCAGCTACTGCATCAATGATTTCATTAGCTAGTTTTTCAGCCATAGTTTTTTCATGTCTGTTTCTAGCATATGTTACAAGCCATCTTAGTCCTAAAGTTTGTCTTCTTTCAGGTCTAATTTCGATTGGTACTTGGTATGTTGCACCACCGATTCTTCTTGCTTTAACTTCAAGAACTGGCATAACATTTTCTAAAGCTGCTTGAAAAACTTCTAGTGGATCTTTTTGCTCTTTTTCTTTAATGATGTCAAATGCATCATATACAATACTTTGAGCAACTGTTTTTTTACCATCTAACATAACATTGTTTACTAATTTAGTAACAACTTTACTATTATAGATTGGATCTGGTAAAACTTCTCTTTTTGCTATAAATCCTTTTCTTGGCACTATTCTTCCCTCCTTTTTGTAATTTCATACTATTTTGTATGATAGGTACTCTGAAAAGCCTGAATCGCTTTTCCGTATAGTGCTATATAATCTATTCTAAATTTAAGTACCTTAATTTAGTAATGTATTATTAGCACCGTTTTTTCTAAGAACTACGCTTATGGCTTATTTCTTAGGTTTTTTAGCTCCATACTTAGAACGAGCTTGCATTCTATCTTTAACACCTGCTGTATCTAATGTTCCTCTAATAATATGATATCTAACACCTGGAAGGTCTTTTACTCTTCCTCCTCTGATAAGAACAACGCTGTGCTCTTGTAGGTTGTGTCCAATACCTGGGATATATGAAGTTACTTCATATCCATTAGATAATCTTACTCTGGCTACTTTTCTTAAAGCAGAGTTTGGCTTTTTAGGTGTTACAGTTTTTACAACAGTACATACACCTCTTTTTTGTGGTGCTCTGTTATTAGTAACTCTTTTATTCATAGAGTTATATCCATGTTGTAATGCTGGTGCTGTTGATTTTGTTGTAGAACTTTTTCTACCTTTTCTTACTAATTGGTTGATTGTTGGCACTTAAATTTCACCTCTTTTCAAAAATATATTTTTATTACAATAATATTAAAACCGTTAGGGAAATACGCTTTTTGCATATTTTACACTAACGGTTTCTATTTTATCATTTTTTAAGTTTAAAGTCAAGATAAATGCTTACATTTTAAAGTTCTTTTTCAGTTTCTTTCTTACCTGTTTTTGGTGCACCTTCTGGCTTTCCTATTGTTGTCTCTATTTGTTGTGCCTTTCGCCATTCTCTTGCAGCATCTATTACCTCATCCAAATGCACTTCTTCTTCTATCGTGGCTACACTATTTTCCATTTGTTGGCGAGCAACTTCTGGAGAAAATTCTGGATATTCCTTAAGCTCATTAATATCCAATTCATATGGTCTTTCTCCTTCATTTTTCATTTCTCCTACCATCCACTCTCTGGTACTCGTATTTGGTTCTAATGGAGTTTCTTTTAATAATCTAATATTACTGGTTAAACTCCTCCATATTCTTTGGAAAATATTAAGTTTCCTTTGGTAATTTGCTACTCCTTTTATCCTACATTCTTTTGCTATTTTTTGAACATGTTTCATCTCTTTACTTGCTTTTCCTTTTAGTTGAGAAAAGTCATAATTAATCCTCATACAATCTTCATATTTTTCTGGATATCTACGAATCATTTCTTTGTCTTTTAATAACCTTTTATATTCTTCAAATCCAGTAGTTCCATACGCTTTGTCAGTCGCTTGTAACGCAATTGCCAATCCTTTATCATAATACTTTTCTACATTTTGAATTTTCTGTTTGTTCGTTAAATTAGCAATTTCTTCTTTATCCCTTGATATATCTAAAACTGCAACTTTATCTGAAATCACTTCTTTTTGTTCTTTACCATTAGATACTAAAACCTTATAAACTGGCTTGCTTCCACCTTCTACAGTAAATGTTACACTTTCAATTTTCCATTTTCCTTGTTTAGGATCTGATTTTGGTTGAGGATCCTTTTTAGGATCTGGTTTTGGTGGCTGTGGCTTTGGTGGATTTGGCTTTGGTGGTTGAGTCTGTTGTGGTTTAGCTGTTGTTGATGGTTTCCAATTATCATATTTTGAAAGGTCTTCTTCTGGATTTAATCCATCTGCATATTGTTCAATTATTTTGGCTTCACTTGCTTTTGCCTTTTCTTCATTTACCTTTTCTCTTTCCTCTGCTCTTCTTTGCTCTAAGTTGTGTTTTGCAATTCCATAGTTAATATTCTCTTCTTTTTTCTCCTCAACCCTCGCTTGTTCAGCTCTATATGCTTCCCACATCTCATCTTCTTGTCTTGCCTGTTCTTCAGTTTCTCGCCTTTCTCTTTCAGCAGTTTCTCTTTGTATTCTTATCTCTTCGTCTCTTCTACCATCTACTTCATATAAAAGTGCATTTAAAGTTTCTAAATCTTGATCCAAACTTGCAATTTCAGCCTCTAATCTTCCTGCTCTCGTTCTTGCTCTTCTTGC
The DNA here is from genome assembly GCA_022797215.1 of Clostridia bacterium. Classification (GTDB taxonomy): domain Bacteria; phylum Bacillota; class Clostridia; order TANB77; family CAG-508; genus CAG-273. The sequence goes on along the minus strand of JAAWKD010000011.1, from coordinate 34,867 downwards.
TTTTTCTCTGCATCTCTTCACTTCACCTTTTGCAGCCATATATACTTTAGAATCTTTATCTGAATATAAAGCTAATGTCTTTTTATGAAGCTCTACTTCTTCTAAGCTTTTATCACTTTTTTGCCTTTCTTCTTTGATTCTATCCTTTTTTGTTTGTATATCTATTTCTATTCTATCTTTTTCTTCCTGCAAAGCTATAGCAAGCTGTGCTTTTTCACCTTGTGCTTCACGTACATCTTCAATACGAGCTTGCTCATCTATTAAATCTTGCATCTCTGCTCTAATAGCTTCTTCTTGGGCCATTCTCTTTGCTTCTCTTACTCGTCTAATCTCTTCTACTATTCTTTCAACATTAATATTAGGCTCGTTAGGGTCTACTCTTCTTTTATCATATTCACTTAATAAATAACCTTCTCTATCATTACTATAGGAATCTCTTATCGTAGATGCTCTTGAATCTCTTGTAAAGCTTCCTGTAACACCAATGCCAACATCACTCATATCAATTGGTCTTTGAGTTTCTTCTAACATGTTTTGAAGTTCTTCCAATCTGTTATCTGTTCTAGATTGGCTTGCTTCTACACCTTCTTCTATTATTTTTTGGTTCTCTTCTAGGGTTTTTCTTACATTTTCTACTCTATTTTGGTATTCCTCTAAAATATTTTTATCCATATTTTACCCTCCATTTTCCCTCATATGTTTCTATTTTAACATAATTTCCATTTTTTTGCAACCATATTATGTAAATTTATTTGATTTGTCATGAAAATTTAATACATTTGTCATATTATCGTAATAAATCTTTCAAGTCTTCCAATGCTCTGTCTGCTAATTTTGCATATCTTGCTTTCTTATCTTTCATCATTTCTTCTAAGGGAGGTAAAATACCAAAATTAGCATTCATTGGCTGAAAATTATCGTTTTGTGTTGCTATATAACAGCCTAATGCTCCTATCATGGTTGTACTTGGAAAGACCACTTTCTTTTTACCTAAGTATTGTTCTACAGCATTTATTCCAGCTATCATCCCCGAAGAAATAGACTCTACATATCCTTCTACTCCTGTTAACTGTCCTGCAAAATAAATATTAGCATTACTTTTTAGTTGATAAGTATTATCTAATAACTTACTAGAATCAATATAGGTATTACGATGCATCACCCCATATTTTACAAACTCTGCCTGTTCAAGACCTGGTATCATTCTAAATACTCTTTGTTGTTCTCCAAATTTCAAATTTGTCTGAAACCCCACCATATTAAATAGATTGCCTTCACTATTATCTTGTCTTAATTGTACAATTACATAAGGTCTCCTACCTGTTCTTGGATCTGTAAAACCTACTGGCTTTAATGGTCCAAATCGTAAAGTATCTTTTCCTCTCTTTGCCATAATCTCTATTGGCATACATCCTTCAAAGATTTCCTTTTTCTCAAATTCATGTAAAGTTGCGATTTCCGCATTTACTAAGGCTTCCCAAAAGTTTTCATATTCTTTTTGATTCATAGGAAGGTTGATATAACTTGCTTCTTTTTGATTTTCTATCCTCTGTTTCCATATATCAATCTCTTCTTCTCGTCCTCTTTCTTGTTCATATCGTTCTCCCCAAAAAGCAATATTCATATCAATTGATTCCTTTTCTAGGATTGGTGCTGCTGCGTCATAAAAATATAGCTTATCTTGCCCTGTTATTTCTGCAATTTCCCTAGAAAAGTTTTCTGAAGTAAGTGGCCCTGTTGCAATAATCACTATTTCGTCTTTTGCCATTTTCTTTAATTGATTAGAGATTGCTTCATTCGATACTACCTCATCAACATTATTAACCGTTTGACTTCCTACCTCTTCGTATATGATTTCTATATTTTCTATTTTTTGTATTTCTTCAGTTACCCTTTTAGCAAACTTTTCACGATCAACTGCTAACGCTTGCCCTGCTGGGACTGCCACTTCGTCTGCAATACGTATTAGCAAAGAATCTAACAGACGGAGTTCTTCTTTTAATAGTCCACATGCATTTGTATGTAAGTTAGACTTCAATGAATTACTACATACAATTTCTGCCAAATTTGGATTACTATGTGCTGGCGAAAACTTTTTAGGTTTCATTTCATATAATTTAACTTTAATTCCTCTTTTTGCGATTTGATAAGCCGCTTCACATCCCGCCAATCCACCACCTATCACAGTTATAGATTTTTGTTCCATCTGTTAACACCTCTTTTCTTTATACAATACATTTGTCTTATCCAAAGAGCTCCATAATATCTTCTCTTGATAATTGGTTAATAAAGGTATTTTGAGTCGATAACATGTTATCTATCAACTTTGCCTTTTTTTGTTGTAGCTCATATATTTTTTCTTCAATAGAATTTTTAGTAATTAGCTTATATACTTGTATATTATTTTTTTGTCCAATTCGATAGGTTCTATCTGTCGCTTGATTCTCTGCTGAAATATTCCACCAAGGATCATAATGAATTACCATATCTGCCCCAGTCAAGTTCAAGCCTGTTCCTCCTGCTTTTAATGAAATCAAAAATACTTTAATATTGGGATCTCCATTAAATTTGTCTACTAACTCTATTCTTTCTGCTACTTTAGTCTGTCCTGTTAATTTCAAATAGCTAATTTGATTTTTCTTTAATTCCTTTTCAATAATCGGAAACATAGATGTATAGCCTGAAAATAGTAAAATTTTATGTCCTCCTTTTGTAGCATCTGTAAGCACTTCAACACACTGTGTTAATTTACTACTATCCCCTTCATAGTCCTGTAAAAACAAATTCGGGTGGCAGCAAATTTGTCTTAACCTCATTAATAAAGCTAAAATTTTAATTTGGCTATTTTCAAATCCATTCATCTGTATTTCATCAGCAACTTCTTTTTTTGCTCTTGCTAAATGACTTAAATAAATCTTTTGTTGTTCTTCTTCCATTTCATTATATAATACTGTTACTGTTTTATCAGGTAATTCTGTTAGTACCTCTTTTTTGATTCTTCTTAATACAAATGGCTCTATCATCTTTTTGAGTTTTTGTATCTTTTCTTCACTATTTTCTTTAACAATAGCTAATTCGTACAATTCTTTAAATTTACGATACTTAAACAAATATCCTGGCATAATAAAATCAAAAATAGACCATAATTCTGAGAGTGAATTTTCAATAGGCGTTCCTGTTAAAGCAAATCTTGTTTGTGCAGTAACTTTTTTTATTGCTTTTGCATTTTGTGTATTATTATTCTTAATATATTGTGCTTCATCTGCAATCATATATTTGAATTGATATAGTCCTTCATATAACTCTATATCTCTTTTTAGAGAGTCATAAGAAGTAATCACAATATCCTGTTTTTCAATCGTCTGAATTTTTCTTGCTCGTTCTGTAGCATTACCACTAATTACTAAAGCTCTCAAAGTAGGAGCAAATTTCTCAGCCTCTCCTAGCCAATTCAATGTTAAAGAACTTGGACACACTACCATAGAAGGTTGAGACTTTCTACCATAGCTCTTTTCTTCGTTAATATAAGATAATATAACTGCTAAAACTTGTATCGTTTTTCCGAAGTCCCATATCATCTGCTAAGATACCTCCGAAGTGGTATTCGTCTAGTGTTTTAAGCCATTGATACCCTACTTTTTGGTAATTTCTTAAATCTGCTTGTAGATCTTCTGGAATTTGTATTTCATCGCTTTTGCCTTCAGTTTCTAATTTCTCTATCATTTTTTGATAAGAACTATCTTTTTGTATAGTTACATTCTGTAATGATTCTAACATCTTTTCTAAATATAGGGTACGATAAACAGGAAGTTTCATTACTCCACTAGTTAAATCTTTTGCGTCTATTTCCATATTAGTTGTCAATTCCTCTAGAAATTGCATAGTTTCATTATTTTCTAATTTCATGTAAGTTCCGTCTTTTAAACGGTGAAACTTTTTCTTTAGCTGATATTTTTGTAACATTTGTGCTAAATCTGTTAAATCAATTCCAACTTGTGATAAGTCGATTTCTAGTAAATTATTTTCAATACGTATGCCAATATTTTTCATTTGAAAACTATGAATTTCTTTTTTTCTAAAAGCATCTGTTACTAGCACTTCATATTTTTTCATATATTGCTCAACTTCTTCTGATAAAAACTGATAAATAGTATCCTCTTTTGCTAAAATTAATTTCGCATTTGCTTTATCTAACATAAATCCTGTTTTGATTAATTGATGTAAAACTTCGTTTTCGCCAATAATATTGCGTGCAACTGATACTTTTTCATTTATTAGTGGATTAAATTCAAAATTTTCATAACAGAAACGAATTTCCGCTATGATATAGTTATTCGTATCATAGTCTAAATAAATTTTCACACCAAGTGGCTTTGGAACGCACCTTTTCTCAATTTCTGGGGACAGATTTTCTCTTTCTACTTCATTTGATAAATTAGGCGCAATTACTGCAAAAAAACTAGTTAGCTCTGTTTCATCAATTGTAATTTGATTGGTATAATTTTTGCGTAATATGTCTAACAATTTCAATGTATTATTTTCAAATTCTTTACTGCAACGATAAATCGTATCTTTGAAAAGCATATAAATATAATCTTTGCCTTCTAAAATTTCATAGCTAAAGATGTCAATATTAGCCTCAAAGCTAAATTTGTCATTGGATATTTGTGTGATACTAAATGGAATTTCTGGCTCTACAGAGGAAAAATATATTATTGTTTCTGCATTATTATTCCTTTGAAAGCTAACTGATTGCTCTTGTAATGCTTCAAATAAATCATCTAATCCCATATTGGAGATAAAAATATTATCTAGTATATATGCTTTTTTATAGTAATTATAGCTTTCTGCCTCTTCATTACTATATTTCATAATTTCTGCATATTTTAATATAAATTCTAAAATAGGAAGAGACTCTTCTAAAAAAGATTCTCTTTTATGAATTAAATTTAATTTTGTACCATATTGATGTGATTCTTGGTGGAGCATTTTAGTATAAAAGTCTGGTAAGTTTTTAATTTTATAGAATTGTTTATCCCCTATTTTAAATTCCACCTTCATTTTCTTCTTAAAATCATCATAATATATTTTTGGAATGATATTGATATTTTGGGCATGTTCTATATTGTCTTCTTTTTTCTCATACTCTTCTTGCATAAAACTACTTAGTAGTTGTTTAAAAACTCTATGATTTTCTCTTTCTCGAATTTTTTCTTGATTTTCTAACATGGCTCCCCTCCACAAATTATCAATTGTAATATTATACTATAGGAATTAATATTTTGCAAGGTAGCAACATAAAAAAACTCCAGGCAGATGGCACTACCATCTGCCCTGAGTTTTTTTCAATTGTGCGATATCTCTATTATAGCATTTCACAAGCAGAAAGTTAAAGTATTATATAAATTTAAAGAAGAGGTTCTATGAGTTCTTCTCCTTTCCCTTACTTTTTGTCTTCCCCTTAGCTGCTTTCTTAGTAGTCGATTTTCTAGTTGTTTTCTTCTTTGTCTTTTCTACTTTTTCTTCTGGATGCCATTCTTCTCCTACTTTTGGTGCATTCCATGAAATATACTCACAAGTTTTTCCATTGTTTTCACAAACGTAGAATTTTCTACCTCTTTTTGACTTTTTCACTTGTACTGTTCCCCCACATACTGGGCAAGGCACATCTATTGTTTCAATAATTGGTTTTGCATTTTTACACTCTGGGTATCCTGGACATGCTAAGAATTTTCCATATCTACCATATTTAATTACCATCATTCTGCCACACTTTTCACATGGTACATCTGAAACTTCTTCTACTAGTTCTACATGTTCTAATTCTTTTTCTACTTTTTCAACTACCTTTTCAAATGGACCATAAAATTCACGAATAATCTTTTTCCATGTTTCTTTTCCTTCTGCTACTTCGTCAAATTCTTCCTCTATTTTGGCAGTAAATTCTACATTAATAACATCTGTAAAATTTTCTGTTAGCAGTTGATTTACTATTTTCCCTAAATCTGTTGGCACTAATTGTTTTTGCTCTTTTTCGATATATCTTCTTTCTAATATAGTAGTAATGGTAGGAGAATACGTACTTGGTCTACCAATTCCTTTTTCTTCTAGCGCTTTTACCAAACTTGCTTCTGTATATCTTGGTGGTGGTTGTGTAAAGCTTTGTTTGGGATCTAATTTTTTCTTTGTTACCTCTTGTCCTATTGTTAACTCTGGAATAGAAGTACTTTCTTCCTCCTCCTTTTCGCCTTCTAGAGTTTCGACATATAATGTCATAAATCCTTTAAACTTCAAGGTTTGACCATTTGCTTTAAAGTGATAATCGTTTACCTCTATATCACTTGATATCGTATCATAAACAGCCTGTGCCATTTGGCTTGCGATAAATCGACTATAAATTAAACGATATAGCTTATATTGGTCACTATTTAAATAGCCTTTAATTTTTTCAGGGTCCAAATCAATATAAGTTGGTCTAATTGCTTCATGGGCATCTTGTGCTCCAGCTTTTGTTTTATAATAACGGTTTTCGTAATAACTTGCACCATACTTCTCTGTAATAATTGTTTTAGCTACAGCTCTTGCTTCTTCTGAAATTCTAGTAGAGTCTGTTCTCATATACGTAATTAAACCTACAGTACCCTTTTCTCCTACATTCACACCTTCATAAAGCCCTTGTGCTACCGACATAGTTTTCTTTAATGTAAATCCTAATTTACGAGATGCCTCTTGTTGCATCGTACTAGTAGTAAATGGTGGTGCTGGAGTTCTCTTCTTTTCTCCTTTTTTAATATCTGCTACAATATATTTTCCTTTTTCTATTGCTTTTAGAATTTCTTTTACTTCTTCTTCTGTATGGATTTCCATTTTCTTATTTCCTTTACCAAAGAAAGTAGCTTGAAATTCTTTTTTGCTATTTGGCTCTAATAAAGTAGCATAAATATTCCAATATTCTTCTGGAATAAAATGTTCTATTTCTTCTTCTCTATCTACAATTAATTTAACAGCTACTGATTGTACTCTACCTGCTGATAACCCAGTTTTTACTTTTTTCCAAAGTACTGGGCTAATTTTATACCCTACAATTCTATCTAATACCCTTCTTGCTTGTTGTGCATCTGTTAAATTCATATCTATTTTTCTTGGTTTTTTAATAGATTCTTTGACTGTTTCTTTGGTAATTTCATTAAAAGTAACTCTACAATCACTATCTTCTGGAATTTCTAAAATATGTGCTAAATGCCACGCAATTGCTTCACCCTCACGGTCAGGGTCGGTTGCAAGATAGACTTGTTTTGCATTTTTTGCTTCCTTTTTCAAACTTTTAATCAAATCACCTTTTCCACGAATATTAATATATTCTGGTTCAAAGTCATGTTCTATATCTATTCCCATTTTTGACTTTGGTAAGTCTCTAATATGCCCCATAGAAGCCATTACTTTAGTACTTCCACCCAAAAACTTCTTAATTGTGTTTGCCTTTGCTGGTGATTCCACAATAATTAATTTATCTGCCATTTGTATTCTCCTTAAATTTTTTATATTCTAGGAAATTACAACAAATTGTTTTAACAATTTGTTGTATATTTCCGTAGAAGATAATTATTGCGATTGCTACAAATTCTTAAAAGCTTTGCTTTTTAGAATTTGTTAACATCGCCCTTTGCCTTTTACTATTATAGTATCATAGACTAAATTCATTCATTTTGCAAGTGATTTTCTTTACTTTTGCAATAATTTATGTTATTATCTTATTTAGCAAACTTCTATATTTTATTCAGAAAGGTGAGTTCCTATTATGAAGTACGTATTTTATTCTGTCCTTGCTATTTGCATTGCAGTAATTGCATGTTTCTGCATTGCCTTTCTCGATGCAAAAACTATTCAAACACTTGCTCTTTACGTTTTAGGAGGCTTTGTTCTTTATTGTATTCATAAAGATTGAAAAGAAATAGCACCTATCAAATCACTTGATAGGTGCTATTTATCCACTCATTATTATACTATATAATCTTCTAAGATATCCCTTAAGGCTACTGGGGTAACCTCATTTTCAATCAACATCTTTAACATATCTTCTGCATCTTGTTCTTGACTAAAAACGTGACTGAATTCGCTCTTTTCTATGCAAGATTCTTCTGTGTCTTCATGTTTTTTGATAATTCCTATACCATAAGGTTTTTCGACATTTTTAGGCATACAAGTGTGAATCTTGTAATATTCCAAATTAACTGGAAATCTTTTTATCACTCCCTTACCTATCCAGTCACAAGTTGATACGCTACCATACACTTCAACTGATTTTTCCAAAGTTTCTTACACCTCCCTTTTCTTTCGCACAGGCTCAATTATACAACAGACATATTATCTTTTCAAGTGTTTTCGTGTGACATTTTTTGACAGTTTCGACATTTTTCTCTTTTCCTAAATTTTGGAAATTCCAGGAGGTAAATTTTTTCGAATAGAAATAGGAAAAGGAAAACTTAACTCTAGCTTAAATTTTCCTTTATTTCCTGCTATTTTTTTACTCTATGGTTCGTAATAACATTTTCTACTTCTTGGTAAATTTTTTCTTCTACATTTTGGATAGAAATACTTTTAGCATTATCTCCCATTTTTTGTAATTTTTTCTTATCCTTCACTAAATTCTCAATCATCTCATTTAATAAATCATCTGTTAAATTTTTGTCTAAAATGATTTTTGCAGCTTCTACCTTTTCTAATACTCTAGCATTATATTCTTGGTGATTTTCTGTAGCAAATGGAAATGGTATAAATATGGCAGGTTTTCCTACATTAGAAATTTCAGTAATTGTCATTGCCCCACTTCTACATACTACTAAATCAACAATATTCATAATTTCTTCCATATTATAAATATAAGGAACTATTTTTACTTTCTCTAAATGTTCTATAGCCATTTTACAGTCTGCTAACTTTTCTTTTACTTGCTCATATTGTGCAGGTCCTGCTGCCCAAACAATTTGATAATTGCTATTCTTTTGTTTGGTAATAATCTGAGTTAAACTTTCATTAATACTTTGTGCTCCTTGACTTCCTCCAAAGCATAATGCTATTGGCAAATTTTCTTGCAATCCAAGTTGTTGTATGAATTGTGCTTTTTTACTATCTAAAATCTCTCTTTTCTTTACCTTTGTTGGAGTCCCTGTTATAACAATTTTTTTCGCATTGGGAATACGTGCTTTAGCATCTTCAAATCCCAATAAAATAGTATCCGCCTTTTTCGATAACATTTTAATCGCAATTCCTGGAAAAGCATTGCTTTCATGTAATACAATTGGTATTTGCTTCTTTTTTGCAGCAATTCCTACTGGTACACAAATATACCCTCCAGTCCCAATTACAACATCTGGTCTAAACTCCTCTATTATCTTCTTTGCCTCTCCTATAGATCGAAAAGTTTTATACATCTTTTTGAAATTCTCTAAACAAATCTTCCTATTAAAACCATAAGCTTGAATAGACTTTAAACCATATCCTGCTCTTGGCACTAAATCATTTTCTAGTCCTCGATTTGTTCCAATAAAAATGATTTCTGAGTTAGAGTCTTTTTCCTTAATTTTATTAGCTATTGCAATTCCAGGATTAATATGTCCTCCTGTTCCTGCTGCTGCAATAATTACTTTCATATTTATGAATTTCCTTTCTAACATTTATATTATTTTATTTAATTAATGGATATAACAATAGTGAAGTCCGCGCAAGACGAGCTTGCGAGTGCCTTGCATTGCCTTCTTCTATTCGTACCAAAAGCTTTGCTTTTGTGTACATAAGAAAAGCAATGTACAGCAAGGACAAACGATGTTATATCCATAATTACTTATATAATTAAATTTTATCCTTTCTGCCCTGCTCGTGAAATATTTAGTAAAATACCGCACACTACACAATAAGATAAATAAAGCTGTTCCTCCTGCACTAAAGAACGGAAGTGGAATTCCTGTATTAGGCATAGAAGATGTCACTACTGCAATATTTAAAATAACTTGAATTGCTACTAAACTAGTAATTCCAACTGCAAGTAATCCTCCAAAAGTGTCTGGTGCCTTCATGGCAATCAGTATACCTCTCCAAATAAAAATAGCAAATAAAGCCATAATAATCGTGCAACCAACGAATCCCAATTCTTCTGCTATAATGGAAAAAATGAAATCATTTTGTGGTTCTGATATGTATAAATATTTTTGTTTACTTCCACCAAGTCCAGTTCCAAATAATCCCCCTGACCCAATTGCATATAAACTTTGTACTACTTGCCATCCAGTATCTGTAGCATCTGCCCAAGGATCCATAAATGAAATAATTCTGTTAATACGGAAACTTTCTTCTCCTCCTCCTGAATTAATTTTATATAATAAATAAGCACCAATTGCTCCACCTCCTGCTACCCCTGAACAGATAAAGTATAGCATTCTAGCACCAGCAATAATCACCATTACACAAGTAATCATTGCAATAATTAAAGATGCACTTAAGTGGTTTTGAACAAAATATAAAACAGCAATCGGAGGTATTATAAATACAAATGGTCTTATAAATCCCTTCCAAAAATCTTTCATCTCATTTTTATGATCTGATAGATACCCTGCAAAAAAGATAATTAATCCAATCTTCGTAAGTTCTGATGGTTGGAATTGACCAATCCCTGGAATGGCCACCCATCTAGTTGCTCCATTTACATTAACTCCCATTTTAGGAATCAAAACCATTAGTAGAATAATAATTGAAAAACCATAAATTGCCCAATAAAATTTCTTATAAAAGCGATAATCTATTTTAGAAATGATAAACATTGCCACTATTCCTAATATTCCAAAAAGCAGTTGTTTTCCAGCATATTCATAGCTTTCCCCACCTTCTGCTAAAGCAGATGGTGCTGATGCTGACAATACCATTACGATTCCTAATGAAAGTAAAATAAATACAACAATGCAAAGGATGAAATCAAAAGGATTATTCATAAATTTAGAGGTCTTTTTTACTTTTGTCGACATAATTAGTCAATATCCTTTCTTGGTAAAATTTCTAATTTATTAGATGCAATTTACTAAAGTTTACAATTTTGCTTTTTCTCAATTGCATAAGTTATCTGTAGCTCACTAACGTTTCGCACGGCTTATAAAATGTTTACAATTTCGTTTCTCTCAATTGCATAAGTTATCCGTAGCTCACTAACGTTTCGCACGGCTTATAAAATGTTTACAATTTCGTTTCTCTCAATTGCATAAGTTATCCGTAGCTCACTAACGTTTCGCACGGCTAACTTAAATTGCAACTAATCCTATAATACAACAAACTAATGTGATAAGGCTAAAAATAGAAACAATTTTGTTTTCTTTCCATCCAGATAATTCAAAATGATGGTGAATAGGAGCCATTTTAAAAATTCTTTCTCCTGTTTTCTTAAAGTGTTTTACTTGTATCATAACAGAAAGCGTTTCTACAACTGGAACTAATGCAATAATAATGAGTAGTAATGGCATTTTTAAGTATAATGCAATACTTGCAATTGCTCCACCTAATAGAAGAGAGCCTGTGTCTCCCATCATCACTTTTGCTGGATGTAAATTAAATACTAAAAATGCTAGACAGCTTCCTATTAAAATACTACCAAATATAGTAATTTCTGTTGTCCCAAAAATAATTCCAATTACAGTTAAACAGGTAAGGATAATGGTCGTAACACTAGTAGATAGTCCATCAATTCCATCTGTCAAGTTTACAGCATTAGTAGTTGCAAGAAGTACTATAACTGCAAGTGGAATATAAATCCATATTGGTAAAGTTAAATAAGTTTTTACAAATGGAATATAAATGTCAGTTCCTATTTTTAATACCTGAGTAACATATAAAGTAAAGCCAACTGCTACAATTAATAATCCTAGCATTTTATAAGCAGGCTTTAATCCATCTGTATTTTTCCCAATTAGTTTTTTCAAATCATCAATCAATCCAATGATTCCAAAGCCAACAGTAACACTAATTAGTGGAATTAAATTCTGACCTATTGTCACTTCATTTTGTTCTGTAGCTCTCATATAATTCCATATCATAAAAATCCCAAACAATAAAATGGTAATAATCATAATAATTCCACCCATAGTTGGTGTTCCCTGCTTTTTTAAATGTGATTGTGGTCCTTCTCTTCTCTCTATTTGTCCTACCTTTAGCTTTTTTAAAATTGGGATTACAATTAGTGCAACAACTACACTAATTGCAAATGAAAGTAGAACAATTTTTGTTTGAAACTCCATTTCTTCCTCCTAAGTTTACTATGGGGGACACATCTTTCCCTAGGGTCATTTCTTTAAGGATATGATATGCCTCCCTAAATTTATTTTTCTAATATCTCCTTGACAATTTCTCTTTCATCAAATGGATATTTCTTTCCCTTTATTTCTTGTGTTAATTCATGCCCTTTACCTGCAATAATAACCATATCTCTTTTATGTGCCATTTCGATTGCTTTTTTAATTGCTTCTTTTCTATCTACAATACATTCATATTTTCCCTTTGTCTTTTTTATTCCTGCTTCTATTTGCTCCACAATTTTAGCTGGGTCTTCTGTTCTTGGGTTATCTGAAGTGATAATGGTATAATCTGCTTTTACTCCTGCGATTTCTCCCATAATTGGGCGTTTTCCGTGTGTCTCTATCTCCTCCACAACCAAATACACAAATCACATTACCTTGTGTATATTCTTGCACAGTTGTTAATATGCTCTCCAAACTTTCTGGTGAATGGGCATAATCTATCATAATCGTAATTTCTTTGTCATTATCAACTAATTCACTTCTGCCTGGAACACGTACATTCATTAGTGCTTCCTGAATATTCTCTGGTGAAATTCCATATTTTAATGCTACACTAATGGCTGCTAATGAGTTATATACACTAAATCTTCCTGGAATGTCCGTCTTAACTCTTTGATTTTTGTCTCCTAGTTTAGCTTTAAAATCTACATAAGAATTCGTAACTGTGATATCTTTTGCTAACAAATTAGCTGGATTATCAATTCCATATGTTTTAAATTCACAACTTGGTACTAAATCTGGTAACTTGTTGGCATAAATATCATCTGAATTAATATAACCATATTTACACATTTTAAATAACTTTACTTTGGATTCAAAATAATCTTCCATACTTGGATGCTCTTTAGGACTAATATGGTCTTTTGAAAAATTGGTAAATATTCCTATTTCAAAATTACAACCATCTACTCTTCCTAGCTTTAAACTTTGAGAAGAAACTTCCATAACAACATAATCACATTTTTCTTTTACCATTTTGCTTAAAAGTTCTTGTAATTCTAATGCTTCTGGTGTTGTTCTATCATTATCTCCTAGATTTTTATCTCCAATATACGTACAAATAGTACCAATAAGTCCTACTTTAAATCCTTGTTTTTCTAGTAAGGACTTTATCATAAAAGTAGTTGTTGTCTTTCCTTTTGTACCTGTAACACCAATTAATTTTAGTTTGCGAGAAGGATTTTGATAGAAATTACAAGCACATATCGCAATAGCATATCTTGTATCTGGCGCTAAAATAAAGGTAACATCTTCTGGTAATCCCTTTACCATTTCTTTGGTTACTTTATCAGCTTGAGCCATAATGACTTTTGCTCCTTTTGTAATTGCTTCTGGTATATACCTATGTCCATCTGTTTCAAATCCGTCAATTGCTACAAACATATCCCCTTCTTTTATTTCACTTGAGCTATTTCGTATTTGACTTACCTCTACTTCAAGACTTCCTTTTACTTTTAAGCCTTCTAAACCTGATAAAACATTTGTTAACTCCATCCACTTACGCTCCTATTCTTCAAAATTTCTATCTTGCGTTTCTCCTTGTTTCATTCGCATTGCTTCTTCTTTGTTTCTTGGCATTCTTTTTTGGTCTTCCATTAGTCTTTTTACATCTTCTGGATTTCTCAAATTATATGTTGCCTTAAAAGCTCCCCATTGGTCAATATTTAAGATTATATTTCCTGTATTCCTTGCATTAGTTGCTCTATTTATATTAGTTGGCATTCCTATATTTTCAATCAGACTTCCACTACTGATTGTTTTTCCTTCTATCTGAATCATCTTGCCATGCTCTGTATTTTTCACTAAACCTTCTAAGCTTCCACAATCATATAGAGCTTCCCCTTTTCTGCCTTGACTGTCTTGTAATTGTGCTACATAATTTGGAACATTGATTTGAATTCCATCTACTATAAAATTCTCTTTTTGATGAATGCCTTGTACTTGATATCCCATTTGCATTAATCTTTGTCTTAAAATCTCCCTTCTTGCTATTTCTTCCTCTTGCAAGGTAAGAAAACTTTCTTCTGTTTTTCCATCTTGCCTATAAGTAACTACTCTAATCTTCCATTTATCTGTTAAGATAATATATGGAATATTTTGTCTTAACTCTTGCTCATTTATTTCTTGTTTTGTTATCATATCATAATACTTTGGCTTTTCCATTTCTCTTTCCTTTACTATCTCCCTTATTTTTCATTTGTATTATATCATACATTTATTTTATAACGCAAACTTTATTGAAATTTACTAAAATTTATTATATAATCGATATGTCATACATCTTTAACAAAGGAGATTAGAGACTATCTTTTAGGCTACCCTTAGTAATTAATTTAAAGAAAGGATGAAAGCAATGTATTTTTCATACGAAGAATTTCACCAAACCAAATTGCAGGAATTTATAACCTATGGCGAGCAGTATAACGCAGGACCTCATACATTACTTAATCCCAATGCACCTGATGGTCCAAAAGAAGAACCTTTGGGTATCCGCTTGAAATTGCCACCTTTTAAAGGCTGGCCTTCTGATCTCTAAAACAATCGCTAACACTTTGGCGATTGGCGCTACTGTTCCTATCAAAGGGAACAGTAGCATTTTTTATATTTCACTTTTATATCTTCAATAAAATTTTTGTCCCCTCATATATACTAATTCCTTTTTTTGGCAATTGTTCCTTTATTATCGTTGTAGTTTTATCTAAACCTTCTGGCTCATTTTCTATTTGATAATCTAAATTCACTTCTTTTAAAACTTTAGCCGCTTCTGCTACTGTCATTCCTTCTACATTTGGTACTTCTACTTGCTTTTTCTTATCCTCTTCTTTTTCATTATCTTTGGTTAATTCTAAGTATGGCAATACTTCTGATAATACTTGCCCTCCTACTGGTGCTGCTACACCACCTCCTTGGTGTATTTTGTCGCTACTAATCCAGGATTATATTGTATAGGTTTACAATTTACATAAAATATGGTATGATATATTTAGTAAATTCGTCAAGAACAATTACAATTTTTATAGGAGGAATCTATATGAGCCAGAAACTTGACCGCTATCGGAATGCAGTGTGGACATTGTTAGACAACATGCCTAACTCTTGGGTACCAGACTCCAAAGAAGTAAATCACTACTCAAAGGGTGATACTACCTTTTTTGAAGTCGACTTTGCCCTTGGCACTTATGGCTACTACTACGATTTGACCATTGCTGTAAACAAAATTACCTGTAAAGCGACCATTGTCAATCCAAATGGTGAAGACGTAACAGAGAAGTATAGAGCTCTGTTTAGAGAAATCCTAGAGGAGGATTTCTTGGATTAGTAATACCATATCCAAAAAATCCCAAAAGAAAATTACAATGAAATTTTCTTTCATTAAAAGCCCTTTTAAAAGGGCTTTTGATGTTTTATATGATTTATTTGTTAAGAATTATGCCTCTTTTACTTTCTCAAAGATACTTGCTTTATTTTCATCTTCTATGTACTCTAATATTTTATTTAGTTCATCCATAAACTTAAAATGAATAGTTATTTTTTTACTCTCATGCACTTCTATATAATCAATTAGCTCTTTTACAACATCTCTATCTAGTTCTGTTATATTTTTATGTGATTTAAAATTTTCTATCCATAAGCTATTTCCATTTATGATTTCTTCTTGTTTTCCTTTTTGCTTATCTAAATGTGCCATCTCTTCTTTTATTCTTTCAATATCTTGTTCATATTTTTGTTTATACTCTAAATACTCTTCTTTTGTAATATAATCGTTTTTCCAATCCTCATATAAACATCTCTTTAGATTGCTTAATTTTTCTACCTCTTTTTCTTTTGCTTGTTTTATATTTTCCATGTTCTCATTTGCTAATTTTATAGTATTAGATTTATTAATTTGTTTTAGTAGTTTTTCAGCATCAACCAGTAGATCTATATGTAATTTAATAGCTTCCAATACTGCATTTTCTAATTCTTCCACTTTTAGAGTATGTTTTGTGCATAGCTTATTTGATTTCTTTCTGTATGTACCACATATATAATACTCATATACTGTGCCACTTTTGTTCTTACAATATTTTTTATGCATTGCGCACCCACAATCTGCACATTTTAATATTCCTGCCCATATACTTAGTTCACCACTATTTTGCACTCTAGTATCGACTTTTCTTAATTCTTGTGCTTTTTCGAATAACTCTTTATCTATAATAGGTTCGTGCATATTTTCTACCGTAATCCATTCATTTTCTGGCACTTGCTCCACTTTATGCACTTTATAACTTTTCACTCTTCTTTTGCCTTGTGTAATATTTCCTATATATATATCATTTTTTAATATATTTCTAATCGTTGATGGGCACCAAGAATAATCTTCTTGCATAATTTGAGAGTTATTATAATTTTGATTTAATTTTTTCTTTTTATAACCAGTTGGATTTAAAACTCCCATATCATTTAGTCTATGACATATACTTAAATTTCCTAACCCTTCATTTACTTTCCATTCAAAAATTTTTCTTACAATTTCAGCTGATTCTTTGTCAATGATTAACTTATGATTATCCTTTGGATTTTTTATATATCCATAGGATGCAAATGCTCCTATAAACTCTCCGCTTCTTTTTTCTTCCATTTAGTGCAGATCTTATTTTAATTGATGTATCTCGTGCATATTCATCATTAATTAAATTTTTAAATGGTACTAATATTGTATTCGTGCTCGTAGGATTTTTAAAGCTATCTACACTATCATTAATAGCAATAAACCTTATATTGAATAGTGGAAATATTTGCTCTATGTAGTTTCCAACTTCTATGTAGTTTCTTCCAAGTCTTGATAGATCTTTCACTAAAACACAATTTATATTTCCTTTTCTCATATCTTCTAATAGTCTTTGAAATCCAGGTCTATTAAAATCTGTTCCTGTGTAACCGTCATCAACATAAGTATCATAAACAATCAAATCATCATGTTCTTCAATAAATTCGCTTAATAATGCCTTTTGGCTTGTTATACTGTTACTTTCACTCTTTTCTTCGCCATTATCACTATCTTCTTGTGAAAGTCTTATATATACTGCTACTGACCATATCTTTGCTTTATTTATATTTGAATTTTCTGAAGAATATTTTGATTTTCTTCCAGCCAATATTTTAGCCTCCCTTCTATCTATAGTGTAACGTGCTCTAATTAAAAATGTCAGCCCTTTTTACTGAAACTGTTAAAATTTATTTGTTACAGTTTCAGTATGCAAAATTGCGAAGCAACTTTACTTTCCTATCTTTCCTTTTAAAATATTTAACATACACTCATCAATTCTCTTATTTTTTTTAGAATAACTCATTTCTACATTTATATTTCCAACTTTTAATTCATATACTTTTCCTTTATTTGATAGGTACTCTATAATTTTAGGTTTCCTATTCAAACCAATATCACCTCAAATTTTCTCTTTCAAGTTTATTAGATATAAAATTTTTTATTACTATTTTGTCCTTCTACTAGATAAGTTCCAAATTAGCATTCAAAATGTTAACTTTTTTGAAAAAATTTTTAAATCTTTCTACTAGGTATATGCCACCGTTTTATAAAAAATCGGAAATTTTTATAAATTTTCTTAAACTTTTTTCATAATGTATATTTCGTTCAAAAATTAAAAAAGGTGTAATTTTTAGGAAAAAAGCATAAAAAAACTAAAAATTAGTATTTCACTAACTTCTAGTTTTTTTGTTTTACAACATTTTACGTTAAAATATACATGCCTGAGCAAATTGTTTTACTTCTTTTTTAGGTAATAATTTCTTTAATTTGCTATCTAATTTTACATTTGTATTTAAAAAGTCTTCTAAGTGTCTCATCTCTTTAAATTGATAGATTTTTTTAGTATGCACATAATATAAAATCACTTCTTTTTCTAAATTTAATAGGTTAATCATATTATTAAATGTGCCTTTACTCTTTCCATTCCATATCATAAAACCAATGTCTGCATTTTGAGCCATACTCAAATCTTTTGTAGCATAAAAATCAAATCCTGTCACATTATCATCTACTACTACATTCTCTATTTTCCAGTTTCCATAGTTATTTCTAGCAATTCCTTTACTTGCAAAAACAGTTACATTTTTATAATCTTTCTTGTTTAAAAATTTTTGTATGCTACTATCAATGCCATCTGCATCTCCAACTAATACATCATAGTTCTTTTCGCAAATATTATTTAATTTTATACAAATATTTTCATCTAACTCATTAATTGCTCTTGGACCAGCTATAAAAACTTTCAAAACTCTCACCCCTTTGTTTTTGTCATTGCTAAACAATATATTGCTTTCACATTATTATCATTTCTTAATACTTTGCATACTTCGTTTAATGTTGCTCCTGTACTATATAAATCATCTATTACTAATATGCTAGCTTCATTTTCAATATTCTTATTTTGCTTTATCATATCATTTATATTATATCCATCTTTTACTTGTAGATTACTTTCTTTAGATAATATATCTAATTTATATTCTTTCTCCAAATACTTCGCTATCTCTTTAGCCATTTCAAATACTGGTTGATATTCTCTTGTTTTGTTTGAAGGAGGAACTGGTATAACTATATCTATTTTTTCTTTTAGATTCCATTTATCTAAAATATCTCTTATTAAATCCATTATTCTTGGTAAACAACTTTTATCTTTTTGATACTTAAATTTATATATTAATTCTCCTATCTCAGTTCTTGTATTTTCAAATTGTTCTTTGCCATTTTCATCATAGCCTAAAAATACACTTTTTAGCATATGGTTATCTAATACAATTCCTTCATCCCATGTTCCATAAATTCTAACTGGATTTAACATTTATTTACTCCATTCATTTTATTTTTATCTCTATTTAACTAGTACAAATAATATCATATTTTTACATTTTTTACAATATTGATTTCCTATTATTTTTAATTAAAAAATTATGCTAATGAAACGGAGCATTATTTATAAAGAACAAATCTTATTTGTTCTCGAAAGTGCCTGGTATTTTTTACCGACTAACTTTCGCCAGCATGGTGTTTTGACACCTGTAATGCTTGTTAGGAGAAAATCTCCTAACACCTTTTTTGCTCTCTGAGGGACAAAATTTTATTATACTTTTTATTTTTCATTAAAACATTATCTTTACTTTGGAAAATATAAAAATAAAACTAACTATTGTAATTATAATAACCACTAATCCAAATATATTTAAAAATGTTTTAGTGTTTCTTCTATTTTTTTCAATTGTATTTATATTATTTAATTCACTAACTATTCCAGAGACTACTTTAATATTAGATAAATATTCTAATAAATTTTCTTGAATTTTTGCTGAATATAATTTAGCTTCTACTATTTTTCCTATCATCCCTCTAGTCACAGATCCATGTCCATCAAATCTAAATATGCCTTTTTTAACCTCTGTATTATCTCCAACTTTTATTTTAGTATAAACTTTATCTATAAAATAACCGTCTTCCAAATTAATTTCCATATTTTTGCTACTTGTTTCATCTATATTTACAACAATTTCATTTCCCAAATCTTCATATTTAAAAACATTTTTTCCTAAATTTTTAAATTCTTCAATACTTTGTACAATAACTAATTCTTCATCTCCATAACTATTTATATATTTCACAATAGGCAAATATATAAATTCATCTACTGTATGTAAATCATGATTTGAATATGATACCACAGAATAAAGAAAAACTATATAATCATATAAATCGCCTTTCAAAGCTTTAGAATTTTCCTTAAATTCTTCTATTTTATTTAAAATTTTTTTACCACCTAAAATCTTCTCTGGAATAAAAAAGTAAAATAATAATATTTCAAAAAATATTGACCATACTCCAATAATTATCCAAATTATCTCTCCATTCATAAAATTTACTCCTTCTTTATAAAATAAATTACTAGCTATGATTGTATCATATTATTAATAAAAGAGAAAGCAACTTTAATTACTTTCCCTTGATTTGATTGTTTAATTTTTTCCTACATTGTACCCCTTTTTGAATGTTTTATATAGTGTAGCGACAAAATCACCCACGCACCTCCTTGGTGTCCTCCTTCTCCTGTTGGATTGTATAATGTTACTAATGCAACTACTTGTGGATCTGATATTGGTGCCACACCACAAAAAGATGCTACATATTTATTGGTATTCACTCCATCCTCTGAAGTTCCTGTTTTTCCTCCAACACGATATCCCACTACTTGTGCATTTTTTCCTGTTCCTTCTGCTACAACACTTTCCATCATACTTAAGATAGATTTCGCATTTTCTTCTGAAATAATTCTTTCTCCTGTTTTCACAGGTATTTCTGTCACTTCTCCTGTTTCACTATTAATGATTTTCTTGACTACTCTAGGAGTAATTTTGACACCCCCATTAGCAATACTGCTAACTGCTGTTGCTAATTGAATGGGTGTAATTTCAAATCTTTGCCCAAAGGCAATAGTTGCAAGTTCTACTGGTCCTACTTTGTTTTCTTTTAAGAAAATACTAGTTGCTTCTCCGTGATAAATCAATTCCTGTTGGTTTTAGAAGTCCAAATTTATTTAGGTAACTATAATAAGTTGGTACACCAATTTTTTGTCCTAATCCTATAAATACTGGGTTACAAGAATTCATGAGTGCCTGCCTTAGAGATTCACTGCCATGTGGTCTATAATATCTCCAACATTTAATTCTAACTCCTGCTATTTCAATACCACCTGTGCAGCAAAATTCCCCTTCTTTATCTGGTGTCGTAATTCCTTCTTCTAAGGATGCTGATGCTGTAATTAGCTTAAAGACTGACCCTGGCTCATAAGTATCACTTACTGCTTTATTTCTCCAAAGTGCCATCATCGCTTTATTTCTATCAGCTTGTGACATTCCCTCCCATGATGCTTTTAGTTCATCTGTGGAAGGTTCAAATGGTTCATTTAAGTTATAGTTTGGATAACCTGCCATTGCTAGAACATCCCCTGTTTTTGGGTTCATGATTACAATATTTCCGCCGTCTGTACATTTATTATCAATGCAAGCTTCTTTTAGATATTTTTCTGCAATTCCTTGTATGGTCGCATCAATACTTAATACCAAATCATTTCCATCAATTGCATCCACATAGTTTTCATGCACTTCTTCAATATCTCCACCTTTGGCATCCGTTAATCTCTCTATCTTTCCCTTTTGTCCTTTTAATTGTTCATCATAAACTGCTTCAATTCCATCTAGTCCTTGATTATCACTTCCTGAAAATCCAATGACTTGTGAAGCTAAATTATTATATGGATAATATCTTTTTGTATCTTCATCAATATTAACCCCTTTTGTAATCTTATTGTCCTTTAACCAAACTCGTAATTTATCTGTCTTTTCTCTGTCTACTTTTCTGCTAATGGTTTCTATAGAGCTTTTTTTGGTTACTCTTTTTAACACAGTTTCATAATCTAATTCTAAAATATCACTTAGTGCTCTTGCTACCTTTTCTTTATCTTCTTTAGCAATATTTCCTGGATTAACTGTTATCGTCTCTACTGTACTACTAACTGCTAAGATATTCTTTCCTGTTGCGTCATAAATAGTACCTCTTTTAGGATTAATACTTCTGTCTAGGGTTTGCTGTACATAAGCCATAGATTGCAACTTTGAACCTTCACCAAATTGTATCCATCCAATACGAAAAAGAAGTGCAAAGAGAATGAACCATAAAATGATAATTTCATTCCTCATTCTCTTTTTTCTTGTGACATCCCCTATTTTTTCTTCTGCTTTCACTTTTATTTTTTTGCTTTTTATTTCTTTTCCAAACTTTTTCTTCATCCCCTTTTGCGCTATTTTTTTCTCTTTTTTTAGATCAATCACTTCCTCTTTTTTCTTTTTCTTCCATTTGATTAATTGTTTCTTATCTAAAACTTCACGCAAGCTCTTTTTAGAATTTCGCATTTTTAGTTTTCTCCTATCTTTTTTCTTGTTTCTATTTTATTCAAGCTATACACAAAAGAGAACTGACAAGCTTTCACATTTTATGACACTATAGCTATATAATGTGCTTGTGTTTCTCTATACAGTTGACGATATATACTTGCGTTTTGGTCTTTGTTAAGCGACATGTCTGTTGTACTAAAAAAAAATGAGATTAAGTTAAAAATATAACTTAAATCTCATTTTTCTCTAGACTCCTTACAGCCTTTTTTTCAAGAATTCTATAAAAGTATCCTTTACTACTACATTATAACAAATTTATCAAACCAAAAGTAATAAATCTTACTACTTTATTATCAGCACTTGTTATATCTACTTCTGCAATATTGTCTAAATTCCAAATGCTTTCATCTAAAAGTAGTCTACTTGTGTAGAATTCTTTTGTCAACAACTCAGCATTAGTAGCTATACTTATACCGTCTATTGTATCACTTGCTGTTCCATTTGCATCTTCATTTTCATAGCAATTTTCAAAAGTTGCATTTGCGCTGTCTACTACATTTCCTATAAATTTGTCAATCGGCTTGTTATTTTGTTGTAGTTTATTAATCATTGCTGAATTTTTTACAGTTAAGTTTCCAGTTCCTACTTCACCAACAAATCCGCCCCAAGTTTCTGTATTATCAGGATACATCTGACTTTCACTACAACTCATGTAAACATTTGCTATTACATTTTCGATAGTAACGTCTCCTTGTGATAAGGCTACTATACCAGCAGCTCGCTTACCACTTCCATATATTTCTCCTTGTACATAACAATTCTTGATACTTCCTCCTGTTTTAACTGCAACCATTGCTGATAGTTTGCTTCCATAGCTTCTGCCATTTACATAAGCCTTTTCAATATGAATATTTTCATAAGTACAATTTTCATCTTCCACAACCATAGTTGCAACACCTGTATTTCCTAGCATAGTCATATTGGTAAATTTCATATTGGTAAATGTTGCATTAGTTGCTTTTAGTGCAAAAGCTGCAATCTTAGATCTCATTGGGTTACTTGAACTCCAATTAATAAATCCATCTTTCCAATTTACTCCATAAGCATAATCTTTCATGTTTAGTCTATCTACTTTTCCTGAAAAATGTTCAAATAGTGCTGCATTTGCTAGGTTAGAAATCGTATGGTTATTACCTCTAATTTCTCCATAAAATTCTCCTGTTATGACTGACCATGACCCTTTCCAATCATACTTCATATTAGAAAAGTCTATATCATCTTCGATGGTAAATATAGCATCTGGATGCGCTTGTAATAATTCTTTAAATTCTTCTGCAGAATGTATTGCATAAGTTTCTATTTTATGAATTAGTGTCTTTTCATTTGGATCCCAATTTTTTAACTTTGGAATACATTCTTGGCTTACATAGCTTAAATCCCAAACTTTGGTATCAAATCCTAAAGTATTCGTATAAAATGCTTCATTCATAATATCTTGCTTGGTTGCTACACTGATTTTTCCTGTAAAGTCGATATCTTCTCTTGCCCCAGTTGAAATTCCTGTATTTTCTTCATATTCGTAATTTCCTTCAAAGCCTTCTATCTGGTCACTTGCTGTTCTTCCATCAAACTTATATTGCTTCATTTGATTTCCTAGTGCAATATTATTCTTAACTACAGAGTTTCCTTCTGCTTTTCCTAGTAGTCCTGCTACACCTGCATTTCCTAGCACTTTCACTGTACTAAAGCAACTTGTTATATTAGACTCTCTTAAAATTCCTACAAGTCCTCCTATATCTTGATTTCCTCTGGCATTTCCTAGAGAATAACAATTTTCAATGGTTGTATTATTAATCACTTCTCCTATCAATCCTCCACAAACATTTCCAGAAGCTATCGCAACACCATTACTGCTACTTTCTTTGATATGAGATGCTCCTACATAACCTGTAAGCATTCCTACTCGGCTAGTTCCTGTAACATTTACTCCAATGATATGTACATTTTCCAAATCACTAGAAGTCATAATACCAATTAGACCACCTGTATTATTATTTTTATTAGCTACTTTAATATCTTTTGCTAATACATTCGTAAGTTCTACTTTGTCTGCTATTTTAGCAAGTGCTCCTACATCTGTTTCATTTTTATTGATATTGCTTCCTTCTAATTTCAAATTAGCAAGTTTTGCATAATGAATCGTATGGAAGATTGGAACAGTATTTCCTTTTAAGCTATGATTTTTTCCATCTATCTCTCCTATAAATTCACCACTAATGATAGCCCCCGTACTTTCTAAACTAGATAAGTCAATATCATTTTCTAATGTAAAGTTTTCATCTGGATACTTCTCTATTAAGGTTCTAAATTCTTCTTCGGTACGTATTTCATGAACTGGTATATGAATTTCCAAGCTCTCATTTGGGTCACTATTCTTTAAGGTTGGTGTCTTGCAAGACGCAACTGTACTAAAGTCCCAAACCTCCTCATTCCAGCCCAAAGTATTGGTATAGAAGTCTTTGCTTGTTACATTTTCTCTGTTTGCTACACTTATTTTTCCTGTGAAGTCAATATCCCCTCTTTCTCCAATAGAAATACCTTTATTTCCTTCATATTCATAATTTCCTTCATATGTTGCTAGTTGTTCTTGAACTGTTTTGCCATCAAATTTATAGTGCTGTCTAACTTGATTTCCTAATGCTATGTTGTTTTTAACAATAGAATTTGTAATAGATTGCCCTACAAATCCTGCAACACTATCTGTTCCATCTACTTTTGTTATACTCAAAGAATTGCTTATTGTAGATGCTTTACTTAAAAGTCCTACAAATCCACCAACATTTTGGTTTCCTTTAGCTGTTCCTCTTGCATAACAGTTTTCAATCATTGTTCCATTGGTGATTTCTCCCATAAAGCCACCAACAGCATTACCTGTACCAGTAGCAGTTCCATTACTACTACATGCTTTTATGTTAGAATATCCAATATATCCTGCAAGTGTTCCAACACGGTTAGTTCCTGTTACATTTCCTCCAATGACATGTACATTTTCTAGGTCTCCATAAGTCATAATACCAATTAATCCACCAGTATCATCTCTTCTGTTTGTAACTGTGATATCTTTTCCTATCACATTTTTAAGTTCTATATTATCTGCTATTTTAGTAAGTGCTCCTACATCTGTCTCATTTTTATCGATGTTACTTCCTTCTATTTTTAAGTTTTCAATATAAGTATGTCGAGTTGTATGGAAGATTGGTACTTTGTTGCCTCTTAATGTATGGTTATTTCCTTCAATTCTTCCCATAAACACACCATCAATAATGGTAGTCGTGCTTTCTAAAGTAGATAAGTCAATATCTTGTTCAATTACAAATGTTGCTTCTCTATGTTCTTTTAATAGACTTTCAAATTCTTCTGCATTGGTTATGCTATATCTTTCACCTGTCATTGTTATATCATTAGGGTCATCATTTTTTAATTTTGGTAATCCTCCACTTGCCACTCTACTAAAGTCCCAAATATGATTATCCCAAGTTAAAGTGTTTGTATAGAAACTTTCTTTCTTAACTTCTGTTCCTTCTATCTCTGTAATTTTTCCTGTAAAGTCAATACCTGCTCTAGTTGTTGTTGATTTTCCTACATTGACTTTATTTTCATAGTTTCCACTAAAGTTCTTGAATTTATCACTAGCTGTTCTACCATCAAACTTATATCCTACAGTTTGATTTACTAAGGTAATATTATTTTTTATAACAGAGTTATTTGTCGTTTGTCCTACAAAGCTTGCTATACCAGCATTTCCTGTAGCTTTTGTATTACTAAAACAGTTCATAATATAAGAAGTATTGACATAGCCAACTAATCCACCAATATCTTGGTTTCCTTGTACTTCTCCTATTGTATAACAATTTATAAGAGTTGTTTTACTATAAATTTCTCCTACTAGTCCTCCAGCTGCATTTCCTGTTGAACGTACTTTTCCATTTGCACTACACTCTTCTACTTGGCTTTGACCAACATAACCAGAAATTCCTCCAACTCTTGTTGTTCCTACTACATTGCTTCTAGTTACATGTACATTTTTTACCAAACTGTATACTGTACTACCAATTAGTCCACCAACTTGTTTATTGGTAGCAGATATGGTAATGTCTTTTCCTTGTACATTTTCCATTTGGCTATATTCTAATGTTTTAGCCAAAGCTCCTACATTCATTAAACTACTTGTTATATTACTATTTTCTACTTGTAGATTAGAAATATGAGCAAATTTAATGGTGTTAAAGATTGGAATCGTATTTCCTGTTAATTTGTGTCCTTGCCCATCTAATTTTCCCATAAAGTATCCACCTACAATAGCATTTCCTTCGGTGATGCTAGATAAGTCAATATCATTGTCTAATACATAGTAAGCACAAGGATTTTGAGTTAATTTTTGTTTCAATTCTTCTGCTGTTTTGATATGAACTTTTTGGATATTTCCATCTAATACCTCTGCTCTAAAATCATCAGTTACACGTTTTAAGTAATGGTAATTCACTCTTCTTACATTTGTACTATTGCTAACATTCCTATCATTGTTTGCAGCATCTAGTTTTAATGCTTCTACATATTTTTCTACTAATTCGTCTGAATTTAAGTATGGAATGGTATTCCAACTGTTTTCCATTAACTCATAACGCTGCGTTTTAAATTTCTTCCAAGTCATATCTGGGTCTTTGGTTACTTTTTGAATGGCATCTAAGTCATTTTTACTCTTTCCACTAAAGTAGGTAACATATCCTCCGTCATATCCACCAATTCCTAGCATTTGCCATGATGTATAAGTAAATCCATAAGAATGGGTTCTTCCTTTTTCATTATATGGTTGATACCAACGTCTTATATACATACCTTCAGAACCATATAGTCCTTGTTCTCCTGTTTGTGTAACTGGTGCTGTTACACCTGGTTTAATGGTAATTTGATTATCATAAATGTCTTCAACTGTTTTTAAGTCCATTTCTTCAAATTCTTCTTTAGTAATTGGTTTCCATCCTACATTAGCATAATTTCCTGGTGCATTTGGATAGTAAATTTGTACTGCCACTTTTGATTGTTCTTCTGGTGTTAATTGTAAAAATGCTTTTGCTTCTGCATAGTCTAAAAAGTCTATGGCTTCAAACATTCTTTTATAATAACTTTCTATTTTTTCTGTAGAGTTAATTCTTTCAGTGGTTAAGTTTGTGGTGATTACTTGACTACTATTATAGTTGTAGCTTAAGTTAAAGTTTACTGCTCCATCACCAAATCCTTGGGTTGTATTTCCATCTGTATAATCCTCTGTTCCTGAGCCATCATTATTGTTACAACCACCAACTGGTCTAAATCCATTTCTCTTAAAGAATAAGAAGTTACATTGGTTATGTCCTGTTTCGTGTGTCCAAGTACGTCCATAACTGGTTAATGTATTATCAACAACATAGTAAATTCTTTGGGAACCAGAATAAGCTGCTACTGCTCTTATTGTGAACCATTCATTTAATAGTTCATTAAAGTTTTTACAGAAAGGATCAGTTGATGTTCCTTTTTTCTGTTCTCCTAATACAGGTAGAACAGTTGTGTCAATTGCTATATCACATACTTTATTAAAAATAGATGGTTCTATAAATCCTGCTGCTGTGGTATAAAATACACCAACTTGGTTAGCAAAATTTTTCATTAAATTTTGTAGGTTTTGAATTTGTGCTTGATTTCCTGGTTCTCTTATATAAAGTCTTTGAGAACCTACTAAAAATGTCGTTGGTGCTGATATCATATAACCTGAATCTTCTGGCAAGGTTAACATTGGTAAGATAAATTTTTTCTGTTTCTTTAGTTGTGTCCAAGCACGATAATCAATACTGTCTTCATATCCTTTTGCTGGCACTTCTACTAACATACCATTAAAGTTCTCTGCAAACCAATCATTTGGTTCTTGATTATTGGCAAACATTTTAATATTGTGTTCCACAAATTCACTAACTGTTGTAAAGCCAACACAAGGTCCTAAGCTTTCTTCATAGAATAAGTAAGAAACATGAGAACCTAATGAAGTACTTGCTAAACATAAATTTACTAAATTGTTTGTATTTACACCCGTATTGTATAGTTCTCCTTTAAAGAATACAATATCGCTTACTTTCATGTCACTAACTTTAAAGCCATAAAAACGTGAATAATAGTTATAAGCAAACATATATTGTTTTAGCTTATTCGTAATTTTGGTTAAATAATCATAAATATATCGGTCTAAAATAGGATTATCTATGGTTATACTATATCCATTTACATTTCCTAAAAAGTTTAAAACAAATTCTTTTGCACTTTCTTCTGTTTTAATTGTTTCATTAAAGAAATCTTTATAAATACGGTCTCCTAAGTTGATTGGCGCTACTAATGGTTTTAAGTCTTTGTCATAATCTAAAGTTAGAATATAGTCCACTAATTTTTTTACAACTTCTGAATCTTGTTTTAAAACATATTTATCAAAGTTGTATTCAATTCCTAGTTCTTCTAATTTATAGGAAACAACATGGTTATTCATATTTTTGTACTTTAATTGGTATTGCTTTGTGGTGTCATCTGCAAATACTACATGAATATGGTCTATGCTTTGATAATTTTCTTCGGTAAGAGTTAACACAAATTCATTTTTAGCATTATATGGTAAAATGGTTTTAATTTGTTTTTGGTTTAAAACGTCGTCCTCACTAATTCTTGCTCCATCTACTACCAAATATTTTGCGTCAAAGAATGGCATTAATTTGTATAGGTTTGAATAGGCTACTTCCTTGTTTGGATCATAGTCGCTCATCTTCTTTAATCTTTCTACATCTGGAATATAGTTTCCAGTAGTTGCCCCTTCTTGTTTGCTATTTGGGTCATAACCTTTTAAAGTTGGTATGTTTTCATAGTTTTTATCATCTAAATTCCAAATTTGGTTACTAAATCCTGCTTGTTCTAAGCAGAAATCTCCATTAAATTCATTTTTCGCAAATTCTTTAATGAGTCCATTTGAATTTTCTGCATTTGCTGTTAAGTTTGATTCTATCATTTCATAATTGAAGGTATCTGGGTCTAATGTAATAGCACTTCCATGTGTTTTATAAGATTTGCTACCTTGTGCTAAACTAATATTTTGTACTAGTTTAATTCTTCCTGCACCATTTGCATTTCCAGCAATTCCTCCTACATTACCTGGTCCTGATGTTCCATTGATATTTACTTTTGCAATACAATGTTTAATGGTATTTTGTTGATACATAGAATCTTGAACACCACCAACAATTCCTCCTACTTCCCAAGAACCTTCAATTTCTCCTGTTACATAACAATCTTCTATGGTTGAACCATATCCTATTTCTCCAACAATTCCACCTACTCTTCTAGAGCCCTCTCCTCTTTGTGCTACTATGGATAGATTGGTAACACTACATTTTTCAACTCTACTACCACTTAATCTTCCAGCTATTGGTCCAAATGTATAGAATTGTTTATAAGTAGAAATGGTTGAATTTTTGATGTGAACATTGCTAACAACTGTTTTACTATAAATTTCATTAGCAATAAATCCTTTTTGCCATACACCTACTTTGCTTGTTATATAAGCATTTTCTATTACAAGGTTTTTAATCGTTGCTCTTTCTATTTCATTAAATATTGGTTTTTGCAAATTGTAGATAGTATGCCCATTTCCATTAATAGTTCCTTCAAACATGCCATCTCCAAAATAGGTTAAGGTATCTACTTCATATTCAGAGGCATCATAATCTTTGGTTAGGTTAAAGGTTGCTGTTGGGTATTGTCTCATTTGGTAAAGTAAATCTTCAAAAGATTCATTTTTTACATAAGAACCTGCATTTCCCATTACACCAAAAGGTACTTCTACTTTTGCCTGTCTTTCGTCTCCTTTGTAAATTATGGTGTTTTCTACATCTAATTCTAAAAGAACTTTCCTTTGCTCAATTCTACAAGCTTTTACATTCGTATGCATATCTGGCATATTTTTCATTTTTACTTTTGCCACATAATTTTCTGGATTTTCAATTATTTCATTGCTATCAATATTCTTTACTTCCATTGGAAATCCATAGTATATATGGTATAATCTTACATCTTGTATATCTTTTAGTTGGATTTTTCGTTCTGTAAAATCAATTTCTTCTTGTAATATTACTTGTTCTTCGTATTCATTTTCGCCAGCACCTAAAACATTAGTATCTAGGTCATAACTAGCTTTTACCTTAATGTTATAGTATTCACTATCTATTTTATCGAATGTAATTTGATTATTACCTATTACCAAATTTTGTGTTTTAATTTCATTTTTATGGTCATCGAAAATTACAATAGTTCCATTTGAGATAGTTGTTTCTACATCCTCTAAGTTAAAGCTTGCAACCACCTTATTTTTATCTGTGTCATCTTCTTTGTATCCAAAGTTGGTAATGTTTGGTTTTTCTTTTAACACTTCAATTTTTATCTTTTGTTCTGGCTCAATGTCTAAAAATCTCTTATTGTCTAATATAATGGTTTCTAATTTGTATTCTTTTACACCACTTTCTTCTAAGCCTGCTAATTTAGTGGTATATTGGTTGGTTCCTTCTATGTGTTTTAATACATATTCTTCTCCATTTATGATAGCTTTTTCTGGTAAGAAACTAGTTGCATTTGTACAATTAAAGCTTAGTATAATTTCTTTCTTTTTCTCAAAATATTTTGTGTCTTTTTCTTTATTGGCTGTTTTTAAGTCACTTACTTGTAAGTCATAGTCTCCAACTAGCATAATTCTTGCTTCTCGAATAACTTGGTCTTCTTCTATGTTTTCGTCACCTTCTGGATAACGATTATAGCTTGCAATAAATCTTGCTGTATATTCTTTGTCAATTTCTACATTTTCGAAAACTACTTTTCCATGTTCCCCTTCTCTTTGAATGATTGGTTCTTGGATTACTTGTTCTGGTTCTCCATCTACTGCTGGTTTTACCAATTGTACTTTTCCTGTGATAAAGCTACTATCTGGATCTACTAATGTAAAGGTAACAGTTACTTGATTATTCTCTAAATTGTCTTCTTGTTTAATTTCTTCGATTTTTGGTATATCTCTTAATACATTTACTTCTACTGTATTGTCTATGGTTGCCTCAGCTTGGTCAGCAAAGATAATTCTACTAGCTGTTAACTCTAATACTTTTGCTTCTTCTCCTACTTCTATAATTACTTCATATTTTCCATTTGCTATTTTAGTAGCAATGCAATCTAAGTTATTGACACGAATTTTGGCAACTTCACTTTCACTATTCGTTTCGATTTCATAAGTGATTTTTACGGTTTTATTTTTCTCTGTTGTAGCTGGTTCTACTTTTGCATTTACAATAGTTGCAAAACGATTTGCTGTGATTTCTCTTTCGAATAGAACACTGTCTGTTATGATATGGTCTTCTGTCTCTTGGTAAGTTGCAATTACTTTAATAATGTAACTATCTGTTGTTTTGGTATTAAAGATTTTTTCTACATTTCCATTTTCTATTTCTTCTGTTGTTATATCTTGACTTGCTATGATATTTTCTCCACTATCATAAAGTACTACTTTGGCTGATTGAATTGATTTTGCTGCATCTTCAATGTGGAAAGTTACTTTCATATTCTTTTCTTGTACATTTTCTTCTGTTTCTAGGTTAGATATAACTGGTTTTTGAGCATCAATTGTAATGGTTACAGTATTTCCTGTTTCTAATACTATTTCTTTTCCATTTTTTAATTTTACTTTTTCGATGGTAATTGTATTTTCTCCTGTTTGTTCTAATCCATCAATTGTTGCTAAATAACGGTCTTCTTGTTTAGTTACTTCATATTCTTTGTTGTTTACTGTTATTGTGCTTGGCTCAAAGTTTTGACTACCTGTACCTTCATAAGCAATATTGGTACTGTCAAATTGAATCGTAATTGGTTCCTTTTTCGCAAATTTGTTGCTTTGTTGACCATCTTTTAAGGTTTGTATGTCGCTGATACTAAGTTGGTAATCAAGTGCCATAATAAATTCTTTGCTATAAATAAAAGATTCTGCTTGATATTCTTTTCCTTCAATTTGGTCTTTAGCAAGGTTATATGCTACATTAATAACAACTCTATAAGTTTTTCCTTCTTCTACTGGTACTTCTTGTCTATTTTCTCCTGCTGTTATATTGGTTTGTACGATCTCTGTTTGTGAACCTTCTGTTTGATTAACTTGTGCTGATGCATTTGAAATTTCATAAACACTAAATTGTGCAGATGTAATACTTTGTTCTCCATCTACTAAATTGAAGTTTATATATGCTTTTCCTTCAAATGTTTCTTCTAACTTGTAGCTACTTTCTTCTATAAAAGGTTGTTCTTTTAAAACACTTATAGTAAATGTGTCATTCATTTTCACTTCTGCATCTGTATTTAAAATAACTTTACTTATTTTATACTCTTGTTTTCCTGCTTGCTCTCCTACATTTACTTTTATTTTATAAATTCCATTTTCGTTTTGTACTGTATATTCTTGTTCATTTATTATAACTTTTTCTATTCTTACATCTCCATAATTAATAATAGCTCCAAAAGTTATTTCTATTTCTTCACCTTTTTTTGGATAATAATTTGGTGTATCTAAGTCTATTAGTTCTACTGTATATTCTCTTTCATTTTCTATTTTTTTAATTAATAGTGATAAATCAGTTACCATGATTTCTCCATCACTATCCATATCTGCATTGAAAATTTTATCTTCTGGCAAATCTTGTATATGTATTAAATGGCTTTCTAATAAGCTAGCATCATTATAATCTATTATGCCATCATCATTTAATTCACCTTTAGAAGAAATTATATTAGTAGCATAAATAACTCCTAAAGATAACATTAAGAACAATGTAGAAAAAATACTAATTGTTATTATTTTCTTTGCTTTTTCTTTCATTGTATACATCCTCCATTTTTAATCTAGTTTATCTATTCTTTCCTATCCTTCTATTTCCAATAAATCGATTAAAATTAGTTTCATTTGCGCTAAGTCATTAATAGTAACTTTTCCATCATTATCAACATCAGCTGACTTTAATTTTGCTCCTTCCAATTTTTCTTTGTCAATCAGATGTAATTGCAATTTTGCTAAATCATTAATTGTAATATTTCCATTACTATCAATATCTCCAATTACACTAAGTGTATATTGTAGTGTTTTACCTACTTTTATAATTGTGCCTGTTGTAACTATTTCATTTTCTGCTAATGTTTTTCCTTCTTGATTGATAAATACAATTTGTGGGTCTGTTGTTACATTCTCCAAAGTTACATTTGCTTTAAATTGTTCTACTGAAGTATCAGGTCTAACTCTTTCAACATATTTTTCTGTAATAGTATATTTCTTTGAAGTAATCTTTTCTTGTTTTGGCTCTTCTGGTTTTTCTGTTTGATCTTCTACAATATTAATAGTTGTCTTTGTTTGTGCAATATTAATATCTTTTTCTCCTTCTGAAGTTACAATATCTGTAAACACAATATCTGTTGATGTTGCTTTTACTCCTTGTTTCGTTTTTAATGCAATACTTACAAGATCTTCTGGTGCTTTACTTCCAGCTCTTTTGATTGCAATAAACTCTCCTGTTTCCTGATTATATTGTAGTTTTTCCCAATCATTTAAGCATTGAAAATCACTTTGTTTAACTTCTTCAAATATCTCTTTATTATATTCTAACTTTGCTTTAAAAGCATTTACCCCTTTTTTAATTTGTTGATATCTATCAAAACTAAAAGTAATGGTTACTTCTTGTTCTCCTTTTAATTCATCTGTTGATGGTCTAGCTTGTGCTACTAATTCTGATGTTGCTAATATGTTATTTGCAAGCAGCACTAAAGCAATTACTATTAATATGGCTATTACTTTCTTTTTCATTTTCATAATATCACATTCCTTTTCTTTATATATACTATTATTTCTATTATAGCATTTTCTTGTTTAATACTTCAAGAAGTCTAAATTTCTTATTTTTTACATTATCTATTATTACTTACGCATGCTTAGCTTTTGCCTTTTTTACTGTTTGTTTACAAATCTATTAACTTTTGTTTACAAATGTTAATACTATTTTACAAAATAGCTATCAAAATCCCAGAAAACCTAAGCTTCCCTATATTATCATAAAATAGTCAAAAAACAAATTATCTATGGAATGATAATAGAGATAAAAGACTTTGAAAAAAATAAAGGACGTAAAATATTAAGACTTCCATAAGCAGACACCTAGATGGTGTCCTTCTTCTCCTGTTTCACTATTGATAATCTTTTTAACTACTCTAGGAGTAATTTTGACACCACCATTGGCAATACTACTTACTGCTGTTGCTAATTAAATGGGTGTGATTTCAAGTCTTTGCCCAAAGGCAATAGTTGCAAGTTCTACTAGTCCTACTTTGTTTTCTTTTAAGAAAATACTAGTTGCTTCTCCGCGACAAATCAATTCCTATTGGTTCTAAAAGTCCAAATTTATTTAGGTAACTATAATAAGTTGGTACACCAATTTTTTGTCCTAATCCTA